>PUOQ01000013.1 GCA_003552785.1 Dehalococcoidia bacterium | reverse complement strand
TTACATACACGAAGGAAAAGAGGCCCCTGAGGAATGCCCGGCGTGCAAGCACCCTCAATCATACTACGAACTACTCGCGGAGAATTACTAACCTGGTTTTTTAAGCAGGTTGAAAGCAGTTGTTTTTCAAACTCCTTCCTGTTCTCAGGTTTGCTTAACACAATCTTTCAACCTGCTTTTGTCATTATTTCTGACCGGCAGGGAGTAAATTTTCTTGACATTAAGTATTAAGTAATATATATTAATCATTATCATTTAAACCTGAAAGCCCCATTAAGGCAACACCATGCTAAAATACAGCTGAGAACAACTGCTTTTCGAAAAAGATGTCGAGTTGCGGCATCGAGATCCTCTTACTACCCAGGGTCATAAACCTCCTACTTGAGTAAACACCGAAAGATTGGTGTGAGCGCTATTGCCTCAGTGCATGCGTTAAGATCCCGGCCGGTAATTCTCAAGAAAACCAGTTGAAAAATAGTATTATCTAAAGCATTTAGTCACTTGAGTCAGGTTAAACAAGCAAAATGGAGAAACTTTTTAAAAGGAAAGGGTTTTGACAGTAAAAATAGAAGCTAGAAACCTCGTAAAAATATACGGGGACAATACCGGTAAAGCCCTGGAGCTGTTTAACCAGGGTTACACACGAAGCGAAATACAGAAGGAAACCGGATTAACCCTGGGTGTTGCAGGTGCCAACTTTGAAGTAGAAGAAGGGGAGATCTTTGTCCTTATCGGCCTTTCGGGTTCGGGTAAATCCACTCTTCTGCGGCTTATTAATGCACTTATCATGCCGACCAGTGGCTCGTTGCTTGTAGAAGGCCAGGCAATAGAAAAAATGACTGAAAAAGAGCTGCGCAGGCTGCGCGGGGAAAGAATCAGCATGGTATTTCAGCACTTCGCCATTCTGCCCAACCGCACCATCATTGACAATGTATCCTTCGGAATGGAAATAAGGGGGGTTGTTAAAGAGGAAAGGCAGAAAAGGGCAGAAAAGGCACTGGAAACAGTTGGCCTTGGCGAATGGAGAAATGCGATGCCCAACCAGCTCAGCGGTGGCATGAAACAAAGAGTCGGCCTTGCCAGGGCCCTTGTCATGGATGCCGACATACTACTCATGGATGAACCATTCGGGGCACTTGATGCACTTATAAGAGCCGAAATGCAGGAGGAGTTGATTAACCTGCAGCGTGAAATAAAAAAGACGGTGGTATTTGTAACCCACGACCTCGATGAAGCCCTGCGACTGGGTGACAAAATTGCTATTATGCGCGATGGTGCCATTGAACAAATCGGCACTGCAGATGAAATTCTTGCAGAGCCTGCCAATGAATATGTTGAAAACTTCCTTACCGGTATTGATGTATCCAAAATCCTGGATGCAAGCAGCGTCTCCAAGTGGCCCCGGGAACTGGTGCGTGAAACAGAAAGCGTTTCTGTCGCCCTCCACAGGATGAAAAAGGCAGATTCTGATTATCTTTTCGTCCTCGGCCCGAGGCGTAAACTGGTAGGGTATATTACCAGGGACGACATTTTACCCTTATCCAAGAAGCGCGAAAAGAGTTTTGCGGATGTAATTCGAAAAGCCGACACAATACCCGCTGACACCATCATGCGGGATATTTACCCCGCATTGCGCCAGGCTGATAGAGCACTGGCAGTTGTGGATGAAAAAGAGCGCTTCCTGGGCATAATAACCCACAACACTCTGGTTGACACCCTGGATGAAAGAAAAGGGGGCGATGGCATTGCTGAACTTTGATTTGCCCAAGCTGCCACTGGGTGATGCGATAGAATGGTTTGTCAGGTGGCTGGTAGCCAACCTGTCGGTAATTTTTGATGGCATCAGAGATGGCCTTAATTTTATAACCGGCTTGCTAAGAGACGGGATGCTTGCCATTGAGCCGGTTATACTCATACTTATTTTCGGCTTGATTATCTGGCTACTTACCTCCAAATTAACCGCCCTGCTGGGTATTGTGGGCCTGGGATTAATCTGGAACATTGGCCTCTGGCCTCAATTGATAAGCACCCTGGTTCTGGTTGTAGTTGCAGTTATAATTGCCCTGATTATCGGTATACCTATAGGCGTACTTATGACCCGCAGCTCAAAGCTTGAAGCGGCAATGAGGCCGGTGCTTGATTTTATGCAGACAATGCCGCCCTTTGTTTACCTTATTCCCGCCGTGATGTTATTCGGAATCGGCATCGTTCCGGGCTTGTTTGCCACCATTATTTTTGCTATTCCACCGCCCGTCCGGCTGACATACCTGGGCATTACTCAAGTCCCGGAAGATATGAAGGAAATGGCAGTCGCTTTCGGCGCCAATGACAGGCAGGTGCTGAGAAAAGTGGAGCTGCCCCTTTCCCTGCCCAGTATAATGGCAGGGGTGAACCAGTGCATTATGCTGGGAATATCCATGGTGGTAATTGCTGCCATGATCGGCGCCGGGGGACTGGGTGGAGAGGTAATGCGATCCGTAAACCGGCTCGACCTGGCACTTGGTTTTGAAAGTGGGCTTGCCATCGTCATCATGGCCATAATCCTGGACAGGGTTAGCCGCAACATCGGGTCGGGAAAGGAGCCACCGCTTAGCAGGATTATTCAATATATCAAAAAGCGCCGCCTGCAAAAGAAGGAGCAGCAGGCTTCAAGCGCTTAAATATCCGGATTATGAAAGAAAGGAGGGATGCTTAATAGAACAATCGTTGCCTAATAAAGGCAATATAACACTATTATAACAGGAGGAAAATATGTTAAAGAAAATTCGTTACTCAATTTTTGCAGCAATTATCATGGTTGCTATGACTGCCGGTTTACTTGGCAGTTGCGTCGATGACACCGGAACCGTAAAAATTGCTTATGTAGAATGGGCCTGAGCGGAAGCTGAAGCCTTTCTTGCAAAGGAAATTTTAGAGGACATGGGCTACCAGGTAGAACTCAGTTCGGTTTCTGCCGGCGTGATGTGGGAATCCATAGCCACCGGAGACCAGGACATAATCACAACCGCGTGGCTCCCTTACACCCACCAGTCTTACTGGGAGCAGCACCAGGATAATGTTGACCGCATCGGCGTTCTTTATGAGGGTGCAGTACTGGCAATTGTTGTACCTGAATATGTGACCATCGATTCCCTGGCAGAAATGAAAGATTATGAAGAGGAATTTGGAGGCCGCATTGTTGGCATCGATCCCGGTGCCGGCATAATGGAAGCTACAAAGAATGAAACCATGCCCAATTACGGCCTGGATGACTGGGAACTCAGCGAGTCCAGTGAAGCAGCCATGATGGCTGAACTTGACAGCTATTACAACAACGGCGATTGGATTGCCGTAACCGGCTGGGCACCACACTGGAAGTTTGCCGAATATGACCTGAAATTGCTTGAGGACCCGGATGAAACCCTGGGCGGCCTTGAAGAAATTGTTATTGTGGCCCGGCAGGGCTTCAGGGACGACTTCCCCGAGGCAACCACCTTTTTCGAAAACTGGAAGCTAACCGATGAACAGCTCGGCGAGGTTATGGCTTACATTTCTGTTGACGGAATGGCCCCGGCTGTTGCTGCCCGCACCTGGATTGATGACAACCAGGACATTGTCAACAGCTGGCTCCCCTAAGTCACTAAAACCAAATGCTTTATAAAAAAGGGCGGTAGCCACCGCCCTTTTTTATTTCTCTTTTAATAAAGCTCTAAGCCCGTCTTTTTCTACTTATTATTTTTAATAACCGAAAGTGCCAGTTCCCTGCCCAGGCTGCCAGCCTTTTCCATTATATCGGCCTGCTCGTTTATTTTACCCTTATCAAAAATTCCCAACACTGGAAGGTCAGCTATTACATCGTACCCCAGTGCTTCAAAGGGCAACCTCATTGCGTCTATTGAAAGGCCAATGGCTTCTTCATATGAAGGCTGTTCCCCGACAGCGGTCAGGATCACCTTGCGCCCCTGACCGGCCAGTGAGCTCGAATAGTTTCTGGGCCTGTCATCTGTAAACGTGTAAAAACAATACAGTCTGTCTATAAATGCCTTCATCCAGGCGGTTACATTATAATTATGTGTAGGAGAAACCAGAACCAGGCCGCGGGCTTCGAGAATTTTGGGGTAGATAAGCTGCATGCCGTCTTTAAGGCCATCGCATTCAGGTTTTTTGCGACACATTTCACAGCCAGTGCAGGCCGTAAATTGATAGTCCCTCAACTGCACCATTTCGGTTTTAACATTTTCACTGCGAGCACCCTCAAGAATTTTTTTGAGAAGCATGTCTGAATTACCATTTTTACGCGGGCTTGCCCCTATTCCCAAAACTGCGTTTTTCATTTACCCCCCCCTTTTTTTTATTATTGATTGGTTAAACGAAAGTGGCTTTCAGGCCAGCTTACAGTTAGAAATTTAACGCTGGTTTTTATACCGCAACCTATCGTACCATACTACCAGACCGGGCATCACCGTCAGTGTAATTACAAGGCACAATACAACGCCGACTACAGTGGCAATGCCAAAATCACGAATCATCACAAAATTGGATGCAAGCAGTACCCCAAATCCCCCCAGGGTGGTTAAAGCAGTCGTCATAACCGCCCGGCCGGTCTTGGTTATAGCGGTTACCATGGCATCCCCCGGTTCATAACCATGCCTCTTTTCTTCATCATAGCGCCCGTTTATCAGCACCATAAACTCTGTGCCGATGCCTATAATAATAACACCCAGTACAGCTGTAAGCGGGTTGAGAGGCACCCCCAGTATAAACATGACAAGTGAAGTCCATGCAATTACCGCCCCCGCCGGAATAATTGTAAATACCGCCCTGGAAGGATGGCGGCAGGATAGCAGGATGATTAAAAACACTGCACCCAGGCACAGGCCATTCATGAGCATACGGGATCCGATTACGGCATCTATGGTACTGGCACCCAGAGCGGTAGTTCCAACCGGTGACATCTCGATCCCCTCCGGAGGGCTGGCGGATTGCTGCAGTGAATTGATCAGATCGTAAGTATCTTCTAGATCAATATATTGAATATTCAGCGTCAAAACAGCCATAGTTAAATCATCCGATATAACCCTTGAGCGAAGCATTTCAGGTGTAGCCTGGAGAATATTATCTATCTGTTCGACAGGAGGAATTATTCCACCAGCCGCCTGAGCAATGACTGTTGCCGGGCTGCTGGCTGAAATGATTTCCGGGTGATCAAGCATCGCCTGCTCCCCAAAATTATGCACCCAGTTTAAAACCTCCGGGCTGGTTATTTTTTCAGCACCTATCAGAAAACGTATCTCACCACCACTTCCGGTAATATGCCTCAGGTTTCGCAATTCAACCAGCGCCGTTTCATCCTGGGGCATTAACTCCTCATAGTCCGTATTGACCGGCAACCGGCTGTCGAATATACCGCCTAAAACAGCAGGGGCCAGGGCAAAAATTAGAATCCATGCGGTATGCCTGATAGCCAGCTTGCCCATTTTTGCCAGGAACCATTCGATGCGGCCGCTTGCCTCCCTGGATTTTACTTTCAACTTTTCAACCCGGGTCCGTTTATCTGCCAGATAAACAATGCTATGCAGCAAAAAAAGGCCCACTATATAACTTAAGATTACGCCGACAGCCAGCATCAGACCAAAATCCTGTATCATGGGAACTTCAGAAATATACAAAGTTATAAAACCCGCAATGGTGGCAAGAAGAGCTACCCCGATTACAGGAAACATGCGTGAAATAGAAACGACGATGGCTCCCCCTACACTGCCGCAGCGGGTAATCTCTTCCTGGTAACGATTATGAAACTGTATTGAAAAATCTATTCCCAGACCAATTAATATGGGCAGAACCGCCATGGTAGCCATGCTCAGTGGAACTGAAAGGTATCCCATGAGACCAAAGGTCCAAAACGCGCTGATGCCAACCATCAACAGAGAAAGGAGGCGCCAGTGCACCCTGAAGGAAACGGAGAGGATGACCAGCATGACCGCTACAGAAAGGCCAAGCAGTATGGCGATATTTCTACCCATTGCAATACTGATGGCATCTATCAAGCCGGCATCTGAAATAACGGTAACGCCTGCACTTTCGACAGGGCTACCTGCAAAGAAATCCTCAATGTGTTTTACCAACTCGAGGGATTCATCTTTACTCATGTTTCCCGCTGGCGTTACAAGTAGCAAAACATTTTCTTTGTCAGGAGCAAGCTGGTGCAGTACAGGATTCAGATTGCCTTCGCCGTCAAACACAGCTTCCTTGATTGCGCGGGGGTTTTGAGTATATGATTGCCCGGTATCGATCTCCAGAAGTGAAACCGGGCTTACTATATTACGAAAGCGCTCATCACCCAGTATATAATCTTCAAATTCTGCTATGACGGCCAGGTTGTCTTCTGCCAGCACTTCTGAAATTTCACCGGAAAGCAAAACCGTAACAGGCTCAGCGCCAAAAGCGGCTTCAAAGCGGACGTTGTCCCGGTAAATCTTTGAATCGGTCGAAATAAGAGCCTCAAAGCCGGTTTCTGTCCTTAGCAGGGTTAAACCGGGAACTGCCGCACCCGTAATGACAATGGCTGCAATGATAAAGCATAACGAATTGCGTATTATGAAACCGGCAATTGCTTCAGTTACTTTAACCACCAAAGACCAGCCTTTGCTTTTTTATTACTTAAATTTTCCGGTGATGTTATCCAGAAGCATTCGGGCTACCTGGGCAGATTTTTCAAGCTGCCCAGGAGTCAAGCCTTCAAGTAGTTGTTCCAGCTGTAATTCCCCCATTGACCATAATCTCCCGGTTAAATCCTCTCCGGCAGGTGCAAGTTTGCAAACCACCAGCCTCCGATCCAGGCTATCAGCCTCCCGAAAAACCATTTCTTTTTTTACCAGGTTATCCACGATACCGGTAGCCGAAGAAAGTGCCACACCCAGCTGAGAGGCAATGGCACTCATATGAGCAGGTCCGTCTGAATAAAGAAGCAGCAAAACCCTTAACTGGGCAACAGTAAGGTCAGAAGACAGGCAATCCAGCGGCACACGAGGCTTAATTATATTGAAAATTCTGCTGGAGGATTCCAAAATATCTCTGATTAAAGCCTCTTTGTTATTTTTCACCCGTGTCACCTGCCAATAATATTTCGGTAAAATTAAATATTTCGGTTAAACCTTAATATTTAATTTTAAACACACCCGGTCAATTCGTCAATAATAATGAGAAGTAAAAGTTAAAAAGCCGGGCTATAAAAACGAAATGCAGCCACCCGGTTAAAAATAAATGCTATCAGGCAACTTCAGCATCAATAATCTGGTAGCTTATTCTGGATTCTACCAGGCGATTAATGAGCCTTGAAGTCTCGCCTTCAACACACACGATCACAGGGTTAAGGCCGCTTTTTGAAGCCTCTATAACAGCTTCTGCTGCGCCAAAATACTGGAAGTTGACTCCGGATCTTTTTAAGGCAACCCAGGCCTCCAAGCCAAGAGATGCCACCGGGCCGCCCTTTCCCAGATAATCTGATATAAGCCTGCAGTCCACAGTTGCAGAGCCCCCTTTTTCAATTCCGGGTACCTTTATGATGGTCACCCGCCCTATAGCAAGAGGTATGATACCCGAAATACTGGTAACACCCACG
>PUOQ01000088.1 GCA_003552785.1 Dehalococcoidia bacterium | reverse complement strand
TTCTTGCTGTATTCTCAAAAAGTACCAGCTGTTGCTCCCGGCTCATACCGCGAAACAGATTTCCTGGCTGGGTAAAATAATCATGATCATCTTCACGGAAGTCATACTGATAAACATCTCCGCCCTCCTGAACAGGCTCGGCACTTTGAGGCTGGTCTACCCAGTTGCCATAGCTGTTGGGCTCATAATGGAGCTCGCTGCCCATATTTCCATCCACCCTCATCATGCCATCTCGATGAAAACTGTGGGGGTGGTTGACTCCCTGAGGGCTGTTGACGGGAATCTGATGGTGGTTCACGCCCAGACGGTAACGATGCGCATCTCCATAAGCAAATAGCCGTGTCTGGAGCATGCGGTCAGGGGAATAGCCAGTTCCGGGTACATTGTTGGCAGGGTTGAAAGCAGCCTGTTCAACATCGGCAAAATAATTCTCCGGATTCCTGTTTAAAACAATTTCGCCCACCTCGATCAGCGGAAAATCCTTCTTGTACCACATTTTGGTTAAATCAAAGGGGTTATATGGCATATTTTCAGCCTGCTCCTGTGTCATAACCTGAATAAACATGGTCCATTTGGGAAACATTCCTTTCTCAATAGCCGTATACAGGTCCCTTTGATGACTCTCCCGATCCTTTGCCACCACCATTTCAGCTTCCTGGTCCGTCAAATTCTGGACACCCTGCTGGCTGCGAAAATGGAATTTTACCCACACCCGCTCATTTGCGGCGTTTATCAGGCTGTAAGTATGGCTGGAAAATCCATGCATGTAGCGGTAAGAAGAAGGAATGCCGCGGTCGCTCATGGTGATCGTCACCTGGAGCAATGATTCAGGAAGGGATGACCAAAAGTCCCAGTTGTTGTTGGGGCTCCGCATATTGGTTCTGGGGTCACGCTTAACCGCATGGTTCAAATCGATAAACTTTTTCGGGTCCCGGAAAAAGAATACCGGCGTGTTGTTGCCAACAAGGTCCCAGTTGCCCTCTTCGGTGTAGAATTTTACGGCAAAGCCGCGGATGTCCCGCTCTGCATCGGCAGCGCCCCGCTCGCCAGCTACCGTAGAAAAGCGCATAAATAAATCGGTTTTCTTGCCGACCTCGGAAAAGATCTTTGCTTTCGTGTGTTTGGTGATGTCCTTTGTTACCACAAACTCACCGAAAGCTCCGGATCCTTTAGCATGCATGCGGCGCTCAGGGATAACCTCCCGGTTAAAATGAGCATGCTTTTCAAGCAACCAGGCGTCCTGAATAACCTGCGGCCCTCTGGGCCCTGCTGTCATCGTATCCTGATTGTTTATAACAGGAGCTCCATTCTCACGGGTAATTCCGGGGTATTTGCCTGTTACATCGTTACGGCTTGGTAAAGGATCGCCCACCTTGTTCTTTTGCATTGGATTATCGTTTTTCACTCTGGCCACCTCTTAAATAAATTTTACTACCAGCAAGCTGCCGGTAATATTTGGGGCCCTGCTATTCGCAGATTACAGCCATTTTAACATGTTTTTTTGTAAAGTAAATAAAAACTGGATTGTCTGCCCATATACTTGTCCATTTTTTCCATCGATGGCACCTGGCAAAATGCGCCGGGTGCAGGTGAAATAATAAACCAGAAACTTAAATATTTGTAGCCAAAAAGCCTGCAGGTTAAAATGTGGCATTAAAAAATAATTAAAAAGGAAAAATGTCTTATGCTGGATGCAAAAAACACGGTGCTGGTACTTATAGACATTCAGGCCCGGCTGGCGGTTGCCATGCACGAAAAGGAAAAGCTGGTCGAAAACCTTGAAAAGCTGATCAAGGGCGCCGGAGTTCTTGAGTTGCCGGTTATTTTAACCGAACAAAACCCTGATGGCCTGGGCGAAACTGTGCCCGAAATAAAAAACCTGCTCCCGGATATTAATCCGGTGCCCAAGTTTAGCTTCAGCTGCTGCGATGATGAAGGCTTTACCCGGGCACTGAAAGCAACCGGGCGCAACCAGGTACTTATAGCAGGCATCGAAGCCCACGTATGCGTTTACCAGACGGCCATGCAGCTGAAAGCTGCCGGTTACGAAGCCCAGGTGGTAGTTGACGCCACCGCATCCCGCACAGATGATAACAAGCGTATAGGCCTTGACAAGCTGCGGCATGAAGGCATCGCCCTTACGGGTGTTGAAACGGCCCTTTTTGAATTGCTGAAAGTTGCCGGAGGCGAGAAGTTTAAAAAGATTTTAAAGATCGTAAAATAGAAGCAGAGGCACCGGTAAAGAGCCGGGCCTGGAGTAATATTATGTAAATCTGCTGTATATTACGGGCTGTGTTTAAGCCGCGCCTTGCAAAGTTCCCACCCGGGCAGAAACCTGTCCATGCAGGCTTTGAACTTTTTGCCATGCCCGGGCTCTATCAGGTGAACCATCTCGTGAACAAGAACGTATTCCAGGCACTCAAATGGCTTTTTGGCAAGCTCCAGGTTCAAATTAATGCGCCCTCTCCCCGGGTTACAGCTGCCCCACCGGGTTTTCATCTTCCTCACCTTGAAGGCTGTGACTTTGACTCCCATCACCCCTTCCCATTTCTGAATAAGCGGCAGCACGATTTCTTTCAAACGCTCCCGGTACCAATCCTCCAATAAGGACTGCCTTTTTAACATGGTTGCCCCGTGGCACGGGCGCATTTCAATAACAGAACCGTTGACACTGACAGATGAACCGGTGCCGGCTTGGACTATTTGAAGTGCATAACTGCTGCCGAGGTAATAATGTTTTTCACCGTCAATATATTCGCGGTGGGCTTGGCGCGCCTGCCTGGTTACCTTTTCCTGTTGCTTTCGTATCCAATTCAGTTTGGAAGTTGCGAAAGCGCGTACGGTTTGTAGTTTTACATGCATGGGGGCTGATACGCGCACCTCGCCCAGCGGGGGATAAACCCGGAGGTGGAGTCTTTTAATTTTTTTGTAGGTTACGGTGACATCGATGCCTTCGATTGAAATTTGCAACTGTGCTTTTTCTCCAAATGCCAGCGGTTTTTAATTTTAGAGAGCCTTATATACTTTTAAAGCACCCCGGTAATAATAACCGGATTTTTTTTGAAAAACAATGTAAAAATTACCACCGGGGCTTTACGTTACCTTCATCAAAAAAGGCTGTCAGCAAAACCCCGGTTTAGAGTGTAAAACTATCCGGAACTTAGGTTCAGGTTTCTCCGCCTGAAAAATATCAGGCCCAGTATAAACAGGCCCAGGGCTACTCCCAGCATTATCAGCAAAGGAGCCGCATTAAAAGATTCCGCCGGCATCTGGGGTATATGGGTAAAGGGCGAAAGGTTTAGCACAGCCTCGGGCAAGTCGAGCATGTCCCCGATTATCGGGCCGCAAATAACAGAAATGGCAAAAACGCTCCAGCCAATCATGGCTGTCTTTTGTGGCAGGAAAGCAAAAACGGCTACCACCACACCCGCCAGGACCATCAATGCCGGCAGATAAACCACCGTAGCTGCAGTAATCTCTCCCAACCAGTGCGCTGTGTCACCCAGTACCAGCCCGGCGACCAATCCTGCACTTAAACTGATAATAAAGAGCAAAAGCGTAACACCGAGCAGGGCATTGAATATATAGCTTGCCATCCAGCGGCAGCGACTGAGCGCGGTCGCCAAAAGGGCTTCTGCCTGACCATCTGCTTCCTCCCGCCGCATACGCAAAGTCACCTGCAGTATATACACTCCGAGCAACATGCCAATGATACCGGTGATGGCAACAATAAAAGCATCCAGCATAACCTCGGTGCCACCGATAACCTCAAAGAGTTCCCGGGCGGTTTCGCTTTCTGCCATGAAGCCCTCGATTTCACCGCTTATTGAACCGTATATAACGCCGAATGCAACCATTCCAATAGCCCAACCAAAAAACACACCCCGCTGCAGACGCCATACAAGACCGAACGGGTTGACCAGCCCCGGGGCCGCCCTGGCCGGGCCGGGCTTCTCCGGCAAAAGGCCCATGCCAAAGTCTCGCCGCGTTGCCAGCCAGAAGGCTGCCATGCTTAAAACAAGGAAAAAAGCAACACTTAAACCCAGAAGCCACCAGTCATTCTCGGCAAACGGCCTCATCTGCTGGCCCCACCCTATTGGTGAAAGCCATGAAGGCCAGGCACTGTGCACCCACACAGTGGCTTCGTCATAGCGGCCAAGCATGTTGCCGGCTCCGGAGAGCACGAACATAGCAGCCAGCACCGCACCCGCCATCCCGCTGGCAGACCTGGAGGTGGAATATACCTGTGCGGTTACAGCCGCAACTCCTGCAATAGATATCCCCACTCCGGCCACACCCAGGCTCATGGCAATAGAGCCGGTCACCGCCAGGCCGTTTGCTATAAGGACAATGGCAATGGCAGTTGCCAGCAGTACATTGGCAAAGACAGCCAGAATAAGCGCGGCAGCCAGGCCGGCATGCCGGCCTACAACGGATGATCCGATCAATTCCGCCCGGCGGGTATCCTCGTTCTTCCGGGTATGACGCACCACCAGCAGAAAGCTCATCAGCCCGGCGACAATGGAGAGTGTGGCAAAAGCTTCCAGCATTACAAATTCGCCGATACTCTCTCCACCGGAAGCAATGCCAAACAGGCGCGCCGCGGGATTCACCGCAAACAGTTCAATGGCTGCTCTCAGGTCTTCCTCAGTTTGAACAACCCCTTTCCATGTTGGCACGGCGACTGCAAGAAAACCGCCGGTCAATATTATCCACAACGGAAGCTGGATGCGGTCACGGCGCAAGGCAACTCTTATCATCGCTCCAATCCCGGTCAGGGTTTTCATTTTGAAACCTCTGAAACCCCTGCCTGCTCTCCGGAGGGCATCTCTTCCCCATAATGACCCATGAATATCTCCTCCAGTGACGGCGGAGCGCTGTAGAGGGCTTTTATTTTGAAATTAACCAGGTGGCGCAATACATCGTCAATTGCATCGACATCGACATGAAATTCCGCCTCATTTTCGTTTTGCTCGAGCGCATGTACACCCTGAAGCCGGTCGAGGCCGGTAATGGGCTTTTCTGATTCGACATGCACCTTGGTCCGGGTAAGGTGGCGCAGTTCGGCCAGGGTGCCGGCCTGTACACATTTGCCGCTGCGAATGATGGTAAGACGGTCGCAAAGGGCTTCTACATCTGCAAATATATGGCTGGAAAGAAGCACTGTACTTCCATTGTCCCGGGCTTGTTTAACATACTCCCTGAAAGTAAGCACCATTAATGGATCAAGGCCCGTGGTGGGCTCGTCCATCAAATACAACTCGACATCAGAAGCGAAAGCAGCTACCAGGGCTACTTTCTGACGATTCCCCCTTGAATATGTACCGCACTTTTTGGTCGGGTCGAGCTTGAAGCGCTCTATCAGCTCCGCCCGCCGTCCGGGGTTAAGCCCACCCCGCAACCGCCCCAGCAGGTCTATTACTTCTCCACCGGTCAGGTTGGGCCAAAGCTTAACGTCGTCCGGAACATATGCCAGCCGGCGGTGCAGGCTAACTGCATCCCGCCAGGGGTCTCCACCAAGAAGCTTAACCTCGCCGCCATCCCTGCGAAGCAGGCCCAGAAGAATACGGACGGTTGTGGATTTACCGGCGCCGTTGGGCCCCAGAAAGCCATGCACCTCCCCTCCCTGTACCGACATATTGAACTCATCAAGAGCAAGCGTCTTCCCAAAGCGCTTTACCAAACCTGAAATCTTTATCACATTTCCTGGCGTTCCCATAATTATACCTCCAGTAATATAGCGGGGTATTTTGTTTTATATTCAGAGCAGGGGCGACTGACTACACCGTTTAATCCCGGTTAAAGGCTCTATTCTATTTCACCGAATAAAGAGTGGCTACCAAATATATTACTTGATTGCAGCTCAAAGCGTCAACAGGCAAGATATGCATTATTTTTCATCTTGATACTTCTTTTTTCACCGGATAACTGGGTTTTTCTCTCTTCAGTGCCTTTTCTTTAGCTACCAACTGTAGCTATACTCGTCTTCCCCGCCTCAAGCTCAGGTTACTTCAAACCTTACACCCCTATCACCGATGCTTGCTTCGTAGGTGCCTTCGGAAAGATGCATTTGCTCAAATACTACCTCTCTGCTGCTGCCCGGAGGTATTTCTATATCCTCTTTGAGGGTTGTGACTTCAATTTTATCATTTCCAAAAACCTGATAAACCTCTATAACCGCCTCATATACGCCAGCAACACTGCTGGTATTGGTTACCTCTACGTGAAAACAAAAGGTAGAACTGGGTTCTATAGGAAAGGGATAATTACAGTACGGGCTTGATACCTTAAACATTTCTGGCCCGGTTTGTTCCGCGCCCGATTCAGGTTCCTGCCCTGGTTGACACCCTGCCAGTCCTAGCAGCCCGAAAACCAGGCAAAGGGCAATAAAGTCAAAAAATATTTGTTTCATCAAACCAGCTTTCATATTAACAGCCGGCACCGGCATAGCGATTATACTTGAATTATATACCGCCCGGCGTTTATTATAATCATACCCTGCCGTACACACAAGCATAACCTTGATAAGAATACAAGAGAAGCTTTATACTGAACTAATATCTCAAAGCATTGATGAAGGGTGTAACCCATGACCGAAAAGAAAGGCATAGAGCTAAGTAAAACCGGGCAACCGACGGAAGTATCGGTAAATATCGGCAACACCAGCTTTAAACCCAGGGGGCGGCCTTCAAGTGTTCGCTTTGAACAGGATGCAGCCTATGTTTACCTGGTAATTGACACTTCCCGCAGCATGAGGGGTTCCAAACTGGAACAGGTTAAAAAAGGAGCTCTTGGCTTTTCCCGGGACGCTTTCAACAAAGAATACATGGTAGGCCTTATCAGCTTCGATTCACACGCAAAGCACATATGCCAGCCGACCCACGATATAAGGGTTATTGAGCCCCACATTCTTGGAATGAGCGCCGGCGGTTCCACCAACATGGCAGAAGCCATAAAAATGGCACATTACCACCTTCATAGAGAAGATAAAACCAGGGTAATTGTTATTGCCACCGACGGCCAGCCCGACCACAAAAAAAATGCCCTCAAAGAGGCTGAAAAGGCCAAGGCAGATAAAATAGACATCATTACCATCGGCACTGATGATGCCGACCAGGACTTTCTGAAAAAAATAGCCACCAGAGCTGAACTGGGTAAAAAAGTGACCCGGGAAGTTTTTTCACAGGCAATTTCTGATGCGTCGAACCTGCTGCCCCCTCCAAAACAAATTGTTGAACGCTAGTTTATCATGAATTGGGAAGAAGCCTGCCAGATACTTGGTGTTCCGCTTGATGCCACTCAAAAGGAAATACACGCTCAGTATATCTACAAAGCCCAGCTATTGCACCCGGATAAAACCTCAGGGCTGCCCGATTCGGTGCGCCTTAAAGCTGAAAACGAACTAAAGCGGATTAACGCTGCCTATAACGTCCTCAAAGATGCCAGAACCAGCCCGGTTGACAATCCCCCAAAATTGAGTTTCAAGCCGGAAAAAGTAATTTTTAAAGACGTAGGCCCTGCGGAAAAGAAGCAGGCTGTTCTGGAAATAAGTAATACTGGCGGGCCCTATACCCGGTTCTGGGTGGACGACTCCCCCGCGGACTGGCTAAAAGTTGTAGAAGCAAAATCAACAACCAGCGAGCCA
>PUOQ01000056.1 GCA_003552785.1 Dehalococcoidia bacterium | reverse complement strand
CTGATGATGCAGCTGGGGGTTGAAGGTGTTTTTGTGGGTTCGGGGATATTTAAATCATCCAACCCCGAGGCAAGGGCCAGAGCCATTGTCAGGGCCACCACACATCACATGGACCCGGGTGTTATTGCCGAAGTCTCCAAAAACCTGGGGGAGGCTATGCCGGGTATAGACATTTCCGGGCTGGATGATAAAGAACTTATGGCCCAGAGGGGATGGTAGGAGAGAATATGCAAAGAGTTGAAGTAAGTTTACTGCCCCATATGCCAGATGCCCGGGGACGGAGCCTTGAAAGGGATATTTACGACCTCGGAATATCTTCGGTCAACCGGGTTCGCGTTCTTGATGTCTACTACTTCGATGGCAATGTAACCCCTGAAGAAGTTGAAACCCTGTGCCGGGAGGCTTTAACCGACACCCTGACACAGGAATACAGGATCGGCCCGGGCTCATACGATACAATCGATGGTGACTCCTTTTCCTACGAAGTAACCTATAATGCCGGCGTCGAAGACCCGGTTGAAGACTCCATCCTGAAAACAATTGCCGACCTTGGCATTACCAGCATTAACACTGTCAAAACAGCCACCCGCTACGAGTTATATGGAAACCCGACACAGGCTGAACTTAAAACTATCTGCTCCAGGCTGCTGGTAAACCCCACTGTTCAACACATTGTCACCGGAGAATTAAGCGAGCCCCCGAAAGCACCCGAATATGAATTTGAACTTAAAACGGTAGAGGTTCTTGGCTCCAACGACGAGATGCTCAAACGCATAGCCGGCGAGCTCGGGTTTTCACAGGATGAAATAAAAACCATACAGGATTATTACGCCAGCCTGGGCAGAAACCCCACCGATGCCGAACTGGAAACCCTGGCTCAAACCTGGAGCGAGCATTGCGGCCATAAAACCTTTAAGGCTCGTTTCAACTTCAACGAAACTGTCATCGATGGCCTGCTTGCAAGCACCATTATGCGGGCCACAAAGGAACTTGATAAACCCTGGTGCCTTTCTGTTTTTAAAGATAATGCCGGCGTAATCAGTTTTGATGATGAATGGGCACTGGCGTTCAAGGTAGAAACACATAACCACCCCTCAGCCATAGAACCCTACGGTGGAGCCGCAACCGGTTTGGGCGGCTGCGTGCGCGATATTCTGGGCACCGGCCTTTCAGCCAGGCCTATCGCCAGCACCGATGTTTTTTGCCTGGGTTTGCCCGAGATGCCATACGAAGATTTGCCTGAGGGCAGCCTGCATCCACGGCGGATATTTAAAGGGGTTAAGTCGGGAGTTGCCGACTATGGCAACCGCCTGGGCATACCTACAGTTAACGGTGCCGTTCTTTTTGACAGGCGCTACACTGCCAACCCGCTGGTATACTGTGGCACGGTAGGCCTTCTACCACAATGGGCAGCAGACACGGGCCAGCAGAAGCCGGGTGACCTTATAGTTGTGGTTGGCGGCAGGACCGGGCGTGACGGCATCCACGGTGTTACGTTTGCTTCAACAGAACTCAACTACACATCTACCGATGAGGCCCAGAGCTCGGTACAAATAGGCAACCCTATAACCGAGAAAAAAGTAATCGATGCCATTCTCGAAGCCAGAGACAAAAAACTTTTCAGCCGTATTACCGATTGTGGTGGAGGTGGCTTTTCTTCGGCAATTGGTGAAATGGGAGAAAATACAGGAGCCAGAGTTTATCTGGACAGGGTGCCGCTCAAATATGCAGGGCTTTCCTATACCGAAATATGGATAAGCGAATCCCAGGAAAGAATGCTGCTGGCAGTGCCACCCGAATGTTTTGATGAACTGGCAGAGATCTGCCAGCGTGAAGGCACTGAAGCCACCGTAATCGGTGAATTCAGCGACGATAAAATGCTCAAGCTGTATTACCAGGACAACCTGGTTTGTGAACTCGACATGCAGTTTCTGCACCACGGCATACCCAGGCTTGAACTGGAAGCCACCTATATCCCCAGAGAACAACCAAACCCGCCTTATGAAGGCACCCTGGAACCTGCCCGGGCACTAAAGGAGGTTCTGTCCAGCTGGAACACCTGTTCAAAGGAATGGGTAATCCGCCAGTACGACCACGAAGTCCAGGGTGGCAGTGTGTTAAAACCTCTTGCCGGCAGGCATAATGACGGCCCCATGGATGGTGCTGTAATCCAGCCTGTTCCCGGCTCAAAAAAAGGCATAATAATTACCAATGGCATCAACCCGGCTTATGGAGACATCGATCCATACTGGATGGCCGCCTCTGCCATTGAAGAAGCTCTGCGACAGGTGATTGCCGTCGGGGGCAGCCTGGACCGGGTAGCTTTGCTCGACAACTTCAGCTGGGGCAGCTCCCGCCGGGCAGAAAGCCTGGGAGCCCTGGTGCGGGCATGCCAGGCTTGTTATGATCTGGCGATTGCCTTTGAAACCCCCTTCATCTCCGGCAAGGACAGCCTGAATAATGAATATGAGCATGAAGGAAGGCTTCTTTCCATTCCGCATACGCTGCTTATTTCCGCCCTGGCAGTTATTGAGGACACTTCAACAGTAATATCTGCAGATTTTAAAAAAGCCGGCAACCTTATCTACCTGGTTGGCTCAACCCTGGATGAAATGGGAGGTTCAGAGTATTTCAAGGTTCTTGGTTTATCCGGAGGCAAAGTACCCCGGGTATTTGTACTAAAAGCACTTGACATCATGCAGCGCCTGAGCAAGGCTACCCGTGAAAAAATGCTTGAATCATGTCATGATTTAAGCGACGGAGGCTTGGGAGCCGGGATTGCCGAAATGGCTTTTGCCGGCGATCTGGGCGCTCACATCAAACTGGGTAACGTTCCCCTGGAGGGTGCCGTTACCAAAGACGACATCATCCTGTTCTCCCAGTCCAACAGCCGATTTTTATGTGAAGTTGTACCCGAAAAAGCAGCTGAGTTTGAAAAACTGCTTTATGGAACCGAATTTGGTTGCATAGGAAGCATAGAAGATACCGGCAAGCTTAAGATAACCGGCACCATCGGAGAGGAAATAATGAATGAACCTGTTTCCAATCTTAAACGTGCCTGGCAGGAGCCTTTAAAATGGTAAAAACATTTAAACCTGAAGTACTTATCATACGTGCACCGGGCACCAACTGCGATTATGAAACTGCTTTTGCTTTTGAAGAAGCGGGTGCCGAAATCAGCCGGATTCACATTAGCCAGCTTGTAGAAAAAAGCCTTAAAATGAGCAATTACCAGATACTGGTTCTTCCGGGCGGGTTTACTTATGGAGACGATATTACCGGCGGCAGGATTATGGGCAATGAAATCCGCCTCAAACTAAAAGACGATATCGACCGGTTTATTTCCTCCGGAGGACTGATTCTGGGCATATGCAACGGGTTCCAGGTAATGACAAATGCGGGCATCCTTCCGGGTAAAAAGCAAAGGGTCTCATTAACCGGAAATGACTCGGGCCGGTTTGAATGCCGCTGGGTTCATCTGGCAGTCAACCCCAGTTCCAATTGCGTGTTTACACAAGGTATAGAAAGGCTTTACCTGCCTGTGGCCAACAGTGAAGGCAAGCTGGTAGCGGATGAAAATAAATTAAACAGCCTCAACGCAGCTCTTTACTATTGCACCGAAGCCGGTACAAGGCCGGCGGCATTCCCGGACAACCCGTCAGGCTCTTTAAACGACATAGCCGGAATAAGCGATGAAACCGGTCGCGTTTTTGGTATGATGCCTCATCCAGAACGCCATATACGCCAGAACCAGCACCCACGCTGGACCAGGGGTGAAGCCAGCCACCCTGGAGATGGCTTCAAAGTGTTTACCAATGCCGTTGAATGGGTAAAAAGGCTTTAATACAGGAGATAAATGGTAAAAAAACGTGCCCCTGAAGACAAGTATGAAATTAACGACCTTATAAAGGAAGAGTCATGGCGCCTGTTCAGGATAATGGGCGAATTTGTCGAAGGCTTTGACTCCCTCTCAGACGTCGAACCTGCTGTCACAATATACGGCTCTGCCCGAACTCTGCCGGATAACAAACTGTACCATCAAGTCGAAGAAATCGGTTTTAAACTCGGCTCCCTTGGATATTCCATAATAACCGGTGGCGGGCCGGGGCTGATGGAGGCCGCCAACAAGGGCGCCATGAGAGCAGAAACCAAATCTGTTGGCTTAAGCATCAGACTACCTGAAGAGCAATCACCAAACCAGTACACCAATATCACCCTGGTGTTTAAACATTTCTTTGTAAGAAAAGTAATGCTGGTTAAATACGCCACCGCTTTTGTAATTACACCTGGAGGCCTGGGTACTCTGGATGAACTTACAGAAGTGCTCACGCTAATGCAAACCCTTACTATTCGCCCATTCCCCATAATTTTGTTTGATTCCTCTTACTGGCAGGGTTTATTAAACTGGCTAAAGGATCCAGTCCTTTCACAGGGTTACATATCCCAAAAAGACTTGAACCTGCTCAGGCTCTGCGACACGCCGGATGAGGTGGTAAACGCAGTAGGCGAATGGGCCCAAAAGCATGCCCTGGGCGGGCGTGAGGCTATATAACACAATAGTTTTACCCTCTACGAACAAAACTAAATTCAACCGGCCGCTAAATCTTTACCAAAGTTACTTTTTTGCCTGATTAAAACACCCATTTTAATCCTAATCCGGATTCATCTCCCCAACAACCTTTGAATATTGAAACGCCGCATATTTTTTAAAGTATGAACCCCCAATTTTTTAAATATATTAGTTTTATTTATATTGTATTTAGATATTATTTATGTTACTATTAGGTGCCATTTTTTAAAAACAAGGAGGTGAATACAGAAAACACACAGGAAAATGTTCTAATCGGCGACAGTAGAAAACTATATATTTAAAGGAGGTATTAGATGAAGATTTCTCCAAAATGGTGGATCATCCTGGGTGGAGCGGTTTTTGGCATCCTCGGTGCCCTTGCCGTAAATTGGGGCAATCCGGCAAACATGGGCATATGCGTAGCCTGCTTTCTGCGTGATATTTCCGGAGCGGTTGGCCTGCACCGGGCCGATGTTGTTCAATATATACGCCCCGAAGTGATAGGCTTTACACTGGGTGCTGTTGTTATGGCATTTGCATTCAAGGAGTGGAGACCCAGGGGCGGCTCTTCACCCATTATCCGCTTCGTCCTCGGAATATGTGTTATGGTAGGCGCGCTCGTATTCCTGGGTTGCCCCATCAGAATGGTTCTCAGGCTTGCAGGCGGAGACCTTAACGCAATAACCGCGCTGGCGGGTTTGATATTCGGAGTACTTATAGGTATTGTCTTCTTAAAGAGGGGCTTTAACCTCGGTAGAGCCCGGCCCATGAGTCATACTGCGGGCGCAATAATGCCGGGTATGATGGTTGTATTGCTGGTGCTGGCCTTGGCTGCGCCGGCATTTATTTTCTTCAGTGAATCTGGCCCGGGATCCCTGGCAATGCCGTTATTCGCGGCGCTTGGTATCGGGCTTTTTGTCGGCGTTATGGGTCAACGTACCCGTTTTTGCTCTGTAGGTGCCTGGCGTGATGTTTTCATGGTTCGTGACTTCTACCTTTTAAGCGGAGTAATCGCTTTCCTGGTTGCAGCCCTTGTTACCAACTATATTGCAGGTAATTTCGCAGCTGATGGCTTTTACAGCTGGGGCTTTGCTGACCAGCCCGTTGCTCATACCGACCACCTGTGGAACTTCCTGGGTATGGGTTTGGTTGGCATTGCTGCCATACAAATCGGTGGCTGCCCATTGAGAAACCTGATCCTTTCAGGTGAAGGTGACACCGACGCTGCTGTAACGGTACTGGGGTACCTGGCAGGCGCTGCTATAGCCCACAACTTCATAATTGCTGCTACACCTGGTGGCGTCAGTGAGTGGAGCATTGCAGCGGTTCTTGCCGGATGGGCTTTTTGTTTGATAATTGGTTTTACAATGCGCAAAGCATAAAGGTTTACTGCTAGACATTATTTTTAATATTATATGTGTAAAATACTTAGACAAATGGGGCAAGTTGGATTTCTGCTCCATTTAAAGGAGATGTACTTATGGCGGTTGAAGTAGATGTAAGAGGCCTTTCATGCCCTATACCTGTTGTCAGGGCTAAAGATGCAATACAGAAAAATCCCGGCAAAGAATTAAAGGTTATTTTGGACAATAAAACTGCCGTGGAAAACGTTTCCAGGCTGGCAAAAAATTCCGGTTACAGTATAAAAACTGGCGAAGAGGGTGAAGATTATACGATTTTAATGACACCGGGCAAGTAAAGGTATACTTATGACAATAGAAATAGACTGCCGCGGCATGAGCTGCCCCCAACCGGTAATTTCTACCAAAAAAGCGCTGGAGGAAACTGAAGGCGACCAGATAAAAGTCATCGTCGATAACCAGAATGCGCTTCAAAATGTTAAGCGGTTTGTTTCAAGCCGGGGGTGCCGTGTGGAAACACAAGAGCGCAAAGGAGATTACATTTTGACCGTAATCAAGGAGAAAGAATGTTCTCCCTCTTCCGGTGGAGCTAATGGATATATTGTTCTAATTGCGTCCGATACGCTTGGCAGTGGTGATGATAAGCTTGGCCGGATCCTGCTAAAATCCTTTTTAAACACACTTTGGCAAAAGGATTCTAAACCGGAAAAAATTCTTTTTTTAAACAGCGCGGTTAAACTGGCCTGCAAGGAGTCAGAAATGCTTGATGTATTGCAACTGCTCGAGGATGCCGGTGTAAATATTGTGTCTTGTGGCACCTGTCTTGCTTACTATGAGATTACTGAATTGTTGAGTGTCGGATACGCGGGCAACATGCTTGAGGTAGTTGATTCTTTGCTTGATACCGACAGAATAATAAGGATATAGCCAGATTGTTCCTCCTTCTTAAAACAACAAGGAGTTTGTCAGTCACCAAAGACAAACTCCTTGTTGTTAAAAATTCATAGATTTGAATAATCGGTTGGCTCATAAACTAATTGCAGGGGGTAAATACTAACAAGTAAGTCGACTTACTTGTTAAAGTAATTGTACGAGTGCAAGCAAAAAGCCAAATAAACCCGGATAAAGGCAATAAAAGCATTATAAAGGTGAGCAACCTAGTAAAGAGCTTTGGTGACGTTATTGCCGTAAACACAATCGACTTCCATGTAGCAAAAGGAGAGCTATTTGGCTTTCTTGGTCCAAACGGAGCTGGAAAAACTACCACTATCAATATGTTAACCGGCTTGGCAAGGCCGGATAAAGGCATTATTAACATCAATGGTATTAACTGCTCAAATAACCCAAAGGCGGCCCAGCACCTTATCGGCATTGTGCCAGACGAGAGCAATCTTTATCCGGAGCTAACTGGTTTTGACAATTTAAGGTTCTGCGCAGCACTATACGGCATCAGGAAATCAGACCGGCGCGCTCGAGCAATTGAACTTCTTAATAAATTCGGCTTACAGGATGCTGCTAACCGGAAATTCGCCAACTACTCAAAGGGAATGAAACGTAAACTTACTTTCGCCGCAGGAATAATTCACCGCCCCCAGATTCTTTTTCTTGACGAGCCTACCACCGGTATTGATGTAGCTAGCGCACGACAAGTAAGACAGATGATCACCAATTTGCACCTGCAAGGAACTACCGTTTTTCTAACTACACATTATATTGAAGAAGCTGAAAGGCTT
>PUOQ01000028.1 GCA_003552785.1 Dehalococcoidia bacterium | reverse complement strand
GCTCGTGTGGGTTCAAATCCCACTCTCGGCACCACTAGTAGAATAGCGGAAGTAGTTCAGTGGTAGAACGCCTCCTTGCCAAGGAGGAGGTCGCGAGTTCGAATCTCGTCTTCCGCTCCAGTAACCAACCTGTGGCAGATGGCCACTGTAAAAAATAAAAGGCGACGTAGCCAAGTGGTAAGGCAGGGGTCTGCAAAACCCTTATTCAGCGGTTCGAATCCGCTCGTCGCCTCCACACTCTTTTACTTTCCCGCATGATAGCTTACCGCAGCCGGCAACTGTATAGGCCCCAACAAAACAGCAAAAGTTACGTTCGGGTTAACGTTAAGATTGAAAGCTTCTGGCAGCATTAACACCCCAAAAAGCCATTAGCCTGCCCGAGCGCCACCGAAATCAAGCAGGCCTGGCAGAAGAAGAGCAGCCAGCAAGCCGGCAGGTATTCCGTAAATAATTAATGCCGCTTACCACTAAAAGGGGTTAATAAAACTCTCTTGAAGCCAAATCTCGTTTATCCCGTTTCTAATGATTGAAAGCCTCTTTCGAGATAATAATCCTGAAAAGCCTTGAACAGAATCATTCTTAAAGTTACAATAAATTAAGAAGGATTGGATATGGGTAAAGTAATAGTTGTTTTTCCAGCCAAAAATGAAGAGAGGACCATAGCCCAGTGCATTGAGGTAGCCAAACTTTCCAAATATCAGCCACAGGCTATTGTGGTTGATGGCCATTCAACAGACGGCACTCGTGAAGAGGCGAAAAAAGCCGGGGCAATGGTAGTTTCCCAGAGCCGGGAGGTATATCCGGCTAAAGGTCGTGCAATGCGCGACGGCATAAAGGCAGCACTCAAACTTCAGGCAGATATTATACTCTTCCTTGATGCCGACATTGTAAACTTAACCCCGGACTGGATAGACCAACTGGTTGAACCGGTTGCTGAAGAAAAGTGCGACATGAGCCGGGGTTATTACCGCCGCGCAGAATATGACGGCGCAGTCACCAAGCTGGTAGCCAGGCCCATGTCATGGGTCTTTTTCCCTGAAATTGCTCATTTCAACCAGCCTTTAAGCGGGGAAATATGCGCTAAAGCAAGCCTGTTCAAAGAAGTAGTCAGTAAAAAAGACTGCCCAGAGGGGTGGGGAATCGATATCTGGATTTTAATAGAAACAGCCATGAAAGGCTTTAGTATTAAAGAAATCTATCTTGGCTCAAAGATCCATACTTCCCGCCAGGAGTATTCTTCCGATGTAATCCGCCTTGCCAAAATGGCCGAGCAGGTCAACCTCACCACCATCAAGCAAGCCATCAAGTACAAAAGAATTGACAACGTAAAAAAAGTCAGCCTTTAAAAACTTGGGCGGGTAAAGAGCAAACCTGACATGATGGGCACAAATAAGTTCCTCTTTGACGTACGGTTATTCGCTCAAGCGGAGTATCGCACAAAGTGCATTTTTTACCTCGCTGATGGGCAACCTTGAATTCATTTTGCGCCAGCCCGGCCTGGCCTCCGGGCCTTGTATAATTGTTAATTGTGGCTCCCTTATTCTCAATCGCAGTTATTAACACTGATTGCAAAGCATGGTGGAGTTTATCCAGTTCTTCGCTGCTAAGGCTGCCTGCCGGCCTTAACGGATGTATGCGGGCCATGTAGAGCGCTTCATCAGCATACATATTACCAACTCCGGCAATATTATGCTGATCAATTAGAACTGTTTTTACCGGTGCTTTTTTTCCGGCAAGTATTTTTCCAAAAATCTCGGCCGTAAAAGCTTGTTCGAGAGGCTCCGGGCCCAGCTTCACAACAGCAGGGTGGCTGCCATTGACAACTTCGATTCTTCCGAATTTTCTGGGGTCGATAAAAAACAGGCCGGCTTTATTTTCCATCCAGAAGACAGCCCTGGTATGTACCGGAAGATGCGGCCTGCCCGTCAAAACAGTTAGTGAGCCGGTCATTTTTAAATGAACTGAAAAGCAAAGTTCCCCCTCAAGGTTTACCAGTATATATTTACCCCGGCGGTTAATGCTTTTGATAGTCTTTCCAGTAATATTACGGGAAAAATCTATCTCTTCAATTCCCTTCAAGGTTTTTTGCCACAATAATTCAAAACCGCTTATGCGCCTGTTTTTAATTATCGGAGCCAGCTCGTTGCAAATTGTTTCCACTTCAGGCAACTCAGGCATTGTTATCCGCCTCCATCTCGCCCCAGCTTTTACCCTTTTTCACATCAACCTTCACCGGCACTGAAAGTTCAACCGCCCGGCTCATCAAATCCGGTATCAGCCGGCACATCACCCCTTCTTCATCTCCGGGCACTTCAAAAATCAGCTCGTCATGTACCTGAAGAAGCATGCGGCTTTTTAATCCCTGCTTGTTTATCTCCCGGTGTAAATCAATCATGGCAACCTTAATTATATCGGCCGACGTGCCCTGAACCGGCATATTTATCGCCATTCGCTCTGCCGCCTCACGCAGATTGCGGTTACTGGAATTGATTTCACCTATAAGCCGCCGACGCCCCAGCACTGTCTGCACGAAACCCTGCCGGCGCGCTGTATCCCTGGTTTCATCCAGATAACGGCTTACTCCGGGGTACCTGGCAAAGTAGGTGGCAATAAACTGCTCGGCTTCCTTCCGGCTCAGCTCGGTAGCCTGCTCCAGTCCATAACCACTCATTCCGTATATGACGCCAAAATTCACCGTTTTAGCCAGACGCCGCATATCGGCGGTAACTTCTGACGGATTAACACCGAATAACCTCACAGCCGTTGCGGTATGTACATCTTCGCCTCTACTGAAGGTCTCCATAAGCACCTGGTCCCGGGAAAGATGGGCCAGCACCCTGAGGTCAATCTGTGAATAGTCACCGGAAATAAGAATAGAGCCTTCCGGGGCAATAAAGGCCTGGCGAATTTCGCGCCCCATATCCCCACGCACTGGAATATTTTGCAGATTTGGTTCACTTGAGGAAAGCCTGCCAGTGGTGGTCCGCGTCTGGTTGAAGCTGGTATGCAGCCGGCCGGTACGGCGGTTAACCATCAGGGGCAGAGCGTCTACATAAGTTGTTTTCAGTTTCATCAGTTGCCTGAATTCGATAACCATGTCTATTACAGGGTGAGCCCCTTTTAAAGATTCCAGCACTGATGCGTCGGTGGAATAACCGCTCTTGGTCCTTTTTCCGCCGGTAAGCTTCAAATCTTCAAATAATACCTGCCCCAGCTGCCTGGGTGAATTAATATTAAATCGGTGCCCTGCCGCCTCGTATATAGCTGCCTCGAGCTCCATCAGGCGCCCCGACAGCCGGGTAGAAATCCGGTCCAGCAACTCAATATCAAGCTTTATACCGGCTCCTTCCATTTCAAGTAAAACCGGCACAAGTGGCATTTCAACCTGATTAAACAAACTGAGGAGCTGTTTTTCCTTCAGTTCGGCTCCAAATACTTCAGCCAGTTGCCGGGTTATATCGGCATCGGCGCAAGCATAATCTGAAGCCACCGAAACTTCTACCTGGCTCATATTAATCCGCCTGGTACCACTTCCGATAAGCTGGTTCAAAGGAGTCATCTCTTTCCCCAGGCGGTTAAAAGCCAGCTCCTTAAGCCCCAGGGATTTTTCTCCCAGCAGATACGCCGCAATCATGGTATCGAAATCCATTCCGCAGACGGTTATCCCCATAGTGGCACAGGCCTGGATATCAAACTTGGCATTATGAGCAATTTTGGAAACCGCCGTATTCTCAAATACAGGTTTTAATTTTTTTGCAACTTCACCCGCATCAAGTTGCCCAACCTGCTCCCAGCCTACATGGCCTACAGGGATATAATAGGCCTCTCCTTTAGCAATGGAAAACGAAAGGCCGACTACCGGCGAATCTTCAACGTCCAGACCGGTGGTTTCAACATCGAAAGCAAAACGGCCGGATTTGTCGAGGCGTTTTACAAGGTCACCCAGCAAATCACCAGAGTTAATTACACAGTAATTAACCTGAGGGGGCTCCTGGTGGTCAGGGTTTTTCTCCCCAGAGGATTTTCCAGGGCCAGAGGAGAAATCTTCTGGTGGCAATTTGTTAAGCAGGCTTGAGAATTCAAGTTTTTTAAACAGTTCTAAAACCTGCGACCGGTTGTAGCGACTCAACCGGCAGGCCTCAAGGTCCAGCTCAATATCCATACTGGTAACTATAGTGGCCAGCTTTTTGCCCTTCAGTGCAATATCCTGATACTGATCAAGTAACTTTTTTAACTTTTCAGGCTGAACTTTATGTATATATTTATATATATCATCTATGCTGCCATACTCGTTTATAAGCCTGGTTGCAGTTTTGGGGCCGATACCGGGAATACCGGGAATATTATCCGATACATCCCCTACCAGGGCCTTGTAATCAGCAATAAAGGCAGGTTTAATGCCAAACTTTTCTTCAACCCTGGCCTCATCATACAAAACTGTATCACTGAATTGGCGCCCAACCCTTGGATAGGCCACCTTGACACCCGGGCGCACCAGCTGCATTGCATCAGCATCACCGGTAACAATTATCACCTCGACTCCCTTTAGTTCTGCGAGATTGCTCAAAGTACCCAAAATATCATCTGCTTCATAGCCGTCAAATTCAAAAACAGGAATGTTAAAAGCCCTGACCATATCTCTTACAATTTCAAATTGAGGCACCAGATCCTGAGGGGTATCAGGACGGTTGGCCTTATAATCATCAAAGAGAAGGTGTCGAAAGGTAGGAGCTTTTTTATCAAAAGCGACTGCAGTATATTCGGGCTCGATATCCTTCAGCACCTTCAACAGTGTAGCTGAAAAACCAAATACAGCATTGATGACTTCACCACTCCTGGAAGTCAGGGGCGGCAAGGCATGATAAGCGCGATGCACCAGGGCATTGCCGTCAAAAATAACCAGTGAGTTTTTTGGCATGGGTTTATTATATCAGATAAACAGGCAGGCCTCCTGCAGATTTTCAGGCAGTTGCGGTAATGAGATATTTCCCCGGAGGCCTAGGATATACCGGCATTCTTAATGGTTTTTTTAACGGAACGGGCTGAGGCGGCCATTTGCTTTTTTTCGCCGGGGCTCAGCTCAAGCTGTATTATTGACTCAACTCCACCACTGCCCAGTTTAACTGGCACTCCCAGAACTACATCTCTCAAGCCATACTCTCCATCAAGATAAACAGCACAGGGTAATACCTGTTGTGAATTGGTAATAATGGCCTCGGCCATTTTAAACACCGCGGCAGAAGGGGCATAAAAAGCGCTTGAGGACTTGACCAGGCTGACTACTTCAGCCCCTGATCCAATAGTACGTTCGACAATATTTGAAATCACACTATCGGGGAGCATCTTGGTAAGCGGCACGCCGCGCACAGTAGTAAAACGCGGCAGGATAACCATGCCCTGGCCATGCTCACCCAGTGCATAAGCAGTTACATCGGTTACCGGCACCTTGAGCTCTTTTGAAATAAGGTATGCCATCCTGGCGCTGTCAAGAACCCCGGAAAGGCCAATGACTCTACGATGCTCAAATTGGCTTTTTTTCAGGGCAAGATAAGTCATGGCATCTACCGGGTTGGTTACCATCAAAATTATTGCATCTGGTGACCTCTCAGCCACATTGCTAACTACTTCCGAGACAATATCTGCATTAATGCCGGTGAGTTGATCACGGGTCATACCCGGTTTGCGGGCAGCGCCGGAAGTTATGATAACAACATCTGAACCGGCTGTATCCAGGTAATCATTGGTTCCTGTTATACGGGTATTAAAGCCCAGAACATTGGCTGAATGAGCCATATCAAGGGCTTTGCCCTGGGGCATGCCCTCTACTATATCGAGCAACACAACATCAGCCAGATCCTTTTCCAGCAGGCGCTTAGCAACAGTTGCTCCTACATTTCCAGCACCGATAACGCTTACTTTGGACATATAAGATTAGCCCATTCTTTCTATAATGGCGTCTGCTACCTGGGAGGTGCCCACCGCCCGGTCACGCTGGTCCATGGGTAAAAGATCATAGCTAACCTTTTTACCCTCGCTTATGACAGCTGCAATGGCATTTTCCAGCCGGTCAGCGGCGCCAAACTCACCCAGATGCCGCAACATCAGCACGCCGGAAAGCATCTGGGCCATGGGGTTGGCCTTGTTCATGCCCTTATACTTGGGTGCGCTCCCATGGGTCGGCTCGAAAAGGGCCGCCTCATCACCAATATTGGCTCCCGGGGCCAGTCCCAGTCCACCTACCAGCCCTGCACCAAGGTCAGAAACAATATCACCGTAAAGATTGGGGCATACTATTACATCAAACTGGGCCGGGTTTTTAACCATCTGCATGGCCATATTATCAATAATCCGGTCTTCAAATTCTATATCCGGATAACTTTCAGCCACTTCCCTGGCTACAGAAAGGAAAAGCCCGTCGGTAAACTTCATAATATTGGCTTTGTGCAGGGCGGTTACCTTTTTTCGTCCGTTTGTCCTGGCATACTCAAAAGCAAAGCGTACTATCCTCTGTGTCCCGGTAACCGAGATGGGTTTGATAGATATACCTGAATCAGGACGTATTTCAGAGCCACTCAATCTCTGGATGGCCTGGATAATTTCAGCTGTCTCCCTGTTTCCTTTCTCGAACTCTATGCCGGCATAAAGGTCTTCTGTGTTTTCCCTGACTATAACAACATCGACATCGTTAAAGTAGGTCGGGGTGCCTGCATAGCTTTTACAGGGGCGCAAACAGGCATAAAGATCAAGCATTTTCCTTAAAGAAACATTGACGCTCCTGAAGCCGTAGCCTACAGGAGTAGTAATCGGGCCCTTCAGTGCCACCTTGTTGCTGCGAATAGATTCAAGTACGTGTTCAGGCAAAGGAGTGCCGTGTTTTTCGATGACATCCACCCCGGCATCTACCACATCCCAGTTGAATGTCACCCCGGTAGCTTCAAGTACGCGCCTGGTTGCTTCAGTAAGTTCGGGTCCGATACCGTCACCCGGAATTAAGGTAATATTATAAGCCATGATCAAGCCTCCTGGAATCTATTTGATATACTATACTTTAAAATCACCGTGTCTGGTGATGTAATTCATCAGCCCACCCTCATTCAAAATGTTTAACATAAAAGCGGGTATGGGCTTGAAATCAATATTAATTCCGCTGGTTAAGTTATTGATTCTTCCCTCAACCATATCCACTTCAAGCCGGTCTCCGTCGTTAATCCTGTCTGTATCACAAATAAGAACCGGCAAGCCCCGGTTTATGGCATTGCGGAAAAATATTCGGGCCACACTTTTTACCAGGACCGCACTTACTCCTGCCATTTTGATTACCAGCGGAGCATGTTCGCGGCTGGAACCCAGCCCGAAATTTGACCCGCCTACTACAAAATCACCGGGTTCAACCTTGCTGGCAAACTCAGGGTCGGCATCTTCCAGCACATGCCTGGCCAGTTCCGGCAAGTTGCTTCTTAAATGAGCAAGCCGGCCGGGTACTATATGATCGGTAGAAATATTGTCACCAAACTTAAAGGCTTTGCCTTTTAACATTAAAGCACCTCGCGCGGGTCGGTGATTTTACCGGTGACCGCCGTCGCAGCCGCAGTAGCCGGGCTGGCAAGGTAAATAAAAGCCCTGGGATTGCCCATCCGGCCCTTAAAATTTCTATTGGCCGTTGACAGGCATACTTCATCATCGCCTAAAGCTCCCTGATGCAGACCAAGGCAAGGCCCGCAACCCGGTGGTATTATCATGGCCCCTGAGGATATCAGCGTGTCAATATAGCCCATTTTGACGGCTTGTTGAAAAACAAAAGGAGAGGCCGGCGCCACAATCAGGCGCGTCCTCTTATGGCGTTTTCGGCCCTGTAAAATACCGGCAGCTATCTGCATATCCTCCAGCCTGCCATTGGTACAGGTTCCAATTACCACCTGGTCAACCTCCAGGCCATCAAGCTCCCTCGCAGTAGCAGTGTTATCTACGGCATGCGGCCTGGAAAGGGTTGGTTCAAGGGTGTTTAAATCGATATTGACACTGCTTTGGTAATTTGCTCCTTCATCAGCAGAAAGGGGTGTGTAATCAGCTTCGCGCCCGCATTCCTCAAGATACAGCCGGGTCAGCTCATCAGACGGGAAAAGTCCTACCTTAGCCCCGGCTTCTATGGCCATGTTGGCAATGGTCAACCTGTCAGTTACAGGTAATTGTGGTATACCTTCGCCGCCAAACTCAAGTGCTTTATAGGTTGCCCCGTCGGCTCCAATTTTACCGATAAGGTGCAAAATGAGGTCCTTGGCATATACCCCTTTTTGAAAGCAGCCACTCAACTGCACCATTATGCTCTCGGGCACCCTGAACCACGTTTTACCCAGTGCGAAAGCGACTGCAATATCAGATGAGCCCATTCCGGTTGCAAAAGCCCCAAGCCCACCAGCGGTAACGGTGTGGGAATCTGCCCCCACTATAATATCACCCGGACGGGCAAGTTTTTCAGCTACCACCTGGTGGCACACACCCTCGCCAACATCCGAAAGTATACACCCTGTCTCCCCGGCAAACTGCCGCATGAAAATATGGTCGTTGGAAAGCTGCCAGTTGGGGCTGGGTGCGGCATGGTCCAGGAATAAAACTGTCTTGGCTGGGTTGGCCAGCTGTTTAAAACCGGCCTGCTTGAATTCACGTATGGTCAAAGGGCCGGTGGTATCCTGTACAAAAGCCAGGTCAACGCTGGCTATAGCTATTTCCCCGGTTTTCCGGCTGCCGCCAGACTTGTTTGTCAATATCTTTTCAGCAAGTGTTTTTGCCAAAATATCATCCATCCTTGAAGCTTTGTTTATAAGTAAGGTTTAACAGTTTTAAGACGCAATTATTGCCAGTACATCATCCCGGGCGACATAATCACCACCCTTGAAGTTCAGCTTCTTTACAGTACCATCACAGGGTGCAGGCAAATCGATCGCCATTTTCATTGCCTCCAGCACCGCTACGTTCTGACCTGACTTTATTTTATCACCCTCTTTAACTTCAAAGCGGATTATAATACCGGGCATCGGTGCTATCACTCCGGTTTCATTCTCATCAGGTGAGGCCTGTTCAGCCACCGGCTCAGACTCAGTTTTGGGGGCATCAGCCGCCTGTTTCCTGGGAGCCGAAGCCATAGCCTTAATATGTTCGCGAGGCGGTGCATCTCCATCAGCGGGCTCCAGACCAATGGTCAGCACATTCTCGCCAAGGTACACATTGTACCTTCGGTATCCTTCCTGAGGTGCTGCCTGGGCACTGCCCCGTTCAACCAGTTCACCGGCCCTGGCTTTCCTGATTATTTCATCCTCTTTCTTGATATCTTCCATTGTCCGGGGGGACGTTTCCGGTGGCGCCTCTTCCTTGCCATATTTCCACTTCAGAAACCGCAGTCCGGTGGTCGGATAAAGGGCATAGATAAGCACGTCTCCAATATCCTGACTGAATTCGGATACTGCCTCCCGGGCTGCTTCCAGTTCCGGTTCAAGCACATCTGCCGGGCGGCAGGTAATGGGCTCCTCGCCCCTTTCATAACCCTTCAGGACCTGCTTCTGAACATCTTTATCAACCGGTTTTGGAGGCGTTCCATAAAGTCCATAAACATAGTCTTTAACCTGAGCTGATACCACCTTGTAGCGACCGAAAAGCACGTTTTGAACTGCCTGTATTCCCACAATCTGGCTGGTAGGCGTTACCAGAGGTGGATAACCCAGTTCCTTTCGCACCCTGGGCAACTCCTCGTATACTTCCTGAATCCGGTCCAATGCGTTGGCTTCCTTCAACTGGGACACCAGATTGGATATCATACCCCCTGGCACCTGGTGCATGAGCACAGCTGTATCTATGGCTGCCACTTTGCTGGTATCCAAAAAATCGCGATATTTGGGCAGTATTTCTTCAAGCTCTAAACCCAGCTCGAAAAGAAGGTTTAGATCCAGGCCGGTATCATGTTCAGTGCCTTCTAAAGCTGCTACAAAGGGTTCAGCTGAGGGGTGAGAAGTACGCAGGGCAAGAGGGGCAATGCAACAATCTATAACATCCACCCCGGCATCTATCGCCTTCATAAATGCCATGGACGCCATACCGGAAGTATAATGGCTGTGAAGATTAACCGGAATCTTGATGTTTTCCTTTAAGGCTTTTACCAGTGTATAAGCATCGTCCGGGCTGATTATGCCGGCCATGTCCTTGATGCACAGGGAATCGGCGCCCATCTCTTCAAATCTGGCCGCTTTATTTATATAGTAATCCAGGTTATAAACCGGACCGCCCAATTTCCGCTCGGTAAGAGAATAGCTTATGGCGAGCTGGGCATGCTTGCCACATTCTTTTATAGTGCTGAGAGCAGGTTCAAAGTTGCGTTCATCATTCAAAGCATCAAATACACGGAAGATATCCACTCCCGTTTCGGCGGCATGCTTGACAAACGCAATAACCACATCATCCGGATAATGACGGTATCCCACCAGGTTCTGGCCACGAAGAAGCATCTGAAGAGGTGTTTTGGGCGCCGCCTGCTTTACCCTGGCAAGCCTTTCCCAGGGGTCTTCATTTAAAAAACGGGTAGGCACGTCGAAGGTAGCCCCTCCCCAAACCTCAAGCGAGTAAAAGCCGACTTTATCCATGCCCGGTGCCATGGCCAGGATATCATCAGTGCGCATACGGGTGGCCAGTAGAGATTGATGGCCATCACGCAGAGTAAGATCGGTTATTTTTACTTTTTTGTTTTCCATCCCGAAAACCTCTCTATTTTATCAATAAGTTGCCATGAGCTGAAAAACTGGGTGAAAAGCGAAGGCGCTCCTGGTCAGAAAAGCACCGATAGCGGTCATAATAGCATAACGACTTTTTACGGGCAACTCTGAGCCTCATAAACCCGCGCGGCAAAGCCCTGCCGGTACAGGTAAATAATATTAAATAGCAAAAAGGCAAGAATCAAAAGATTCCAAATCTTTAACACGGATCAGAGTCCGGTTTTTTTCCTTTGTTAAAGTAGCCTATTATTAATCTCACTCCATGCCTGTTGCCCAGAAAGTGCCAGATCCATTCCCCCATCACTTTCAGTTTGTTCCTGAAACCAACCATTACTATTACATGAACCACCACCCATGCCAGCCATGCCGGAAAACCGGTTATCTTAAAACGGCCAATTTGCATAACTGCCCTGCCACGGCCTACAACTGCAACGTTGCCCTTATCTTTATACTTGAACTCCGGCCTTCTTGCCGGCTCAATATCCCTGCGAATAACGCGAGATACATACCCGGCCTGCTGCACCGCGACCGGAGCCAGTTGAGGCAGAGGTTGGCCGTCCTGAATATATATGCCTGCATCGCCGATAACGAACACCTCGGGGTAATTCTCTATGCTGCAATCATGTTTAACATATACACGGCCGGAAACATGCGCCCCGGCATCCAGGGTGGCCAGCTCTGCGGGCGCCATGGTGCCGGCTGCCCATATAACGTTTGAAGTCCCTATAAAACGTTCGCCTAACCAGATGCCATTTTCATCAATACGTGTTATTTTGGCACCCAGCATTACCTCAACCCCGAGCTTTTCCAGCTGCCTGGTGGCCTTTGTGCTTAGGCCGGGATCAAAACCTCCCAGAATTCTTTCCAGGGCTTCAATCAAAATAATACGTATTTTCGAAGTATCTAACCGCCTGAAGTCCCTGCTTATCGAACTCCTGACAAGCTCTGCCAATGCTCCGGCGGTCTCGACTCCGGTAGGGCCTCCCCCTACTACCACAAACGTCATCAGGTCTTCAGCATGCTTTTTATCAGCTGCAATTTCGGCTTTTTCCATGGATACAAGGATTTTTTCCCGTATTAAAAGGGCGTCCGGAAGAGTTTTTAAGCCAGGCGCATATTCCTCCCAGCAGTCGTTACCGTAGTAGCAGGTCTTTATGCCGGTAGCAATTACCAGATAGTCGTATGCATAACTACTGCCATCGCTCAACTTGACCTGCTTTCCAGGCGCATCAAAGCGCACAACCTCCCCCATTACCACCCGGATGTTCTTATGCTTGCTTAATATTGAACGCACCGGAGCGGCAATATCACCCGGGGAAAGCACAGCTGCTGCGACGTGAAAAAGCAACGGCTGAAAAAGGTGGTGATTGTTTTTGTCGATAAGAATAACTTCCAGATCAGCCCGGGAAAGCCTTTTGGCGACTTCCAGGCCGCCGGCACCAGCGCCGACAATGATAACTCGCTTTTTCATAAACACCTTTCTGGCTATATTAACGAGAAGGTTAACATGCGTTAAAATTGATTAAAATTCAAACCAGGGTTAAATTACTGGCATTACTTTTTTGCATTCCTGCCTGCCGCTCCAGGCCCCTGAGCTTACAAAAAATAACGCGGCAATTATAACAAACCCGGAAAAACCTTTCACCAGCCACCGGCTTGTCTGCTAAAACCCGCTTTAGAAAAGTAACTGTTGCCCGGGCAAGTTTTTGCAGGCCTGTACTATATACTTTAGACAATATAATTATTTAACCTCCCAGGTCAGAGAAAAGGCACCTTGATGACCTTTTGCTTCGGTTACCACCCGGTAAACACCGGGGGATTCGATAACAAGCTCGGACTCCTTGCCAATGGCTGAAATTTTTTCCCCGCTAGAGTTTTCGACTCTGACACTGAACTGGCCGTCCAGGGTAGTGACATCCAGTTCAAAAAGCAGTACATCTCCTGCTTCAAGGATAGCCTCCTTGAAGTAATAGCCGGTGTAATAGTCATAAGCGCCTTCAATAGAATTTGGTGTAGTATTTATGCCTCCCCTTATAATCTGAAAAGATCCGCCGCTGGCCGGACTGCACCCCGACAACCCAACCACAACCACGCTCATAACCAGCGCCAGAACCCTCGAAAAGATGCAAGTTTGTTTAGTCACGGCCCTCACCTCTGGCTAATTATGGCTGAAAGTGCTTTTAAAGATTAAACTGGTTTACAAAGATTATCAGGCGGAAAATTTTTAGTCAACTCAACTTGTGACCGAGAAGGAGGCTTTGCCAGCCATGCCTGAACCTGCCAACTATTTGTGTATCGAGGGTCTTTTTCTTTTTACAGGCAAATAGAATTACTATATTCTGGCAATCTTAACTGAGGCCATTTTCAAGGGGGGTATTTTGGCTATTGGATCAAGGTTGTCGGCACTCATAAGAATGTTGGCAGCGCTTTCTGCAAAATGGAATGTCATAAAAGCCAGGCCTTCCGGCACGTCATCAGTAATCCTGGCACTGGCGGCAACTTTACCCCTTCTTGAAGAGACGTAAACATTGTCGCCGTCTTTTATTTTCAACCTGGCTGCATCACCCGTAGAAATATTGACAAGCTCCTGACCGGACAGGGCGTTCAAACCGGCTGATTTACGAGTCATGGTGCCGGTGTGATAGTGGAAAATATTGCGTCCGGTAGTCAGCAGCAGCGGATATTCACTATCCGGGGCCTCGGGCGCAGGTCTATATTCCAGCGGCATGAAGCGTCCTTTACCACGGGCAAATCTCTCCACATGCAAGATGGAGGTACCCGGATGTTCATTAGAGGGACATGGCCACTGCAGCCCCTCTTCTTCAAGCCGTTTGTAACTTATACCGGCATAACTCGGAGTAAGGCTGGCAATTTCAGTCATTATTTCTTCTGAGCTTTGGTATGAAAACCCGTCTGCACCCATTTGCTGCGCAATAAGACCGGTTATCTTCCAGTCCGGCAGGGCTTTGCCATGCTCAAGCTCTACTGCTTTTCTAACCTTTTGAACCCGTCTTTCAGTATTGGTAAACGTGCCTTCCTTTTCCGCAAAACTTACCGCCGGCAAAACGACATGGGCCAGCCGGGCGGTTTCGGTCATAAATATATCCTGAACCACCAGTAATTCCAGTTTTTCCAGAGACTGCCTGACATGGCCGGCATCCGGGTCTGAAAGAACCGGGTTCTCGCCCACGATATAAAGCGCTTTGATCAACCCCTGGTCGATCTTCTTAAACATTTCTGTGACGGTAAGGCCCGGGCCATCCGGCAGTTTTACACCCCAGGCAGTTTCAAACTTGCTCCGGGCATCCGGGTTGCAAACTTTCTGGTAGCCTGTATAAACATCGGGCAAAGCCCCCATATCACAGGCACCCTGGACGTTATTCTGGCCCCGCAACGGATTAACGCCACTGCCGGGCTTTCCAAAATTACCCGTCATTAAGGCCAGGTTGGCTATCGCCATTACGTTATCTGTGCCATGGCTGTGCTGGGTTACACCCATGGCATAAAGGATTGAAGAAGGGTTGCCCCGCGCATACATGCTGGCCGCTCTGCTGATATCCTTTGCCCCAACCCCGGTAATACCTTCCACCGTTTTCAAGTCGAATTCAGCCAGGGCTCTTTTAAATTCCTCAAAACCTTCGCAGCGCTCATTTATGAAATCTAAATCGGCCAGGCCTTCATCCAGTATCGACCTGGCCATGCCCATGAGCAAAGCTACATCGGTGCCGGGTTTGTTTCTCAGCCATAAGTCCGCATACCGGACCAGTGGAATCTTTACAGGGTTGATAATCACAAGCCCGGAGCCGGATTTAACCGCCTGCTTTATATCAAAGCCTATAACCGGATGTGTTTCAGAAGTATTGGCCCCGATAAGCAGGTAGCAACCGGCAAGGGCTATATCGCCAATGGAATTGGTCATGGCGCCGCTTCCCAGCATAGTGGCCAGACCGGCCACAGTAGGAGCATGTCAGAGGCGGGCACAGTGGTCGATATTATTGGTGCCCAGCACTGCCCTTGTAAATTTCTGTAACACATAATTGTCTTCATTGGTAGCCTTGGCAGAAGCAATAACAGCGACTTCTTCCGGTTTGTAACCCGACAGCTTGTCGCCGGCAATCCGTAAAGCTTCCTCCCACTCCGCTGATTCAAACCCACCTTCTTTTTTCACCCGGGGCGATTTCAACCTTTCTGAATGATGCACGAATTCATTTATGCCAAACCGGCCTTTAACACATAAACTTCCCCGGTTTGAAGGGCTGGCTTCATTGCCCCGGACTGAAACGATTTTACCCTGCCTGGTACCAAGATAAATTCCACAACCCACTCCACAATAGGGGCAAATAGTAGCAGTTTCTTCAGTGGCGACCGGGGAATTTTTAGCATGAATAGCACCTACCGGACAGGAAACCATGCACTCACCGCAGGACCTGCATTCCGACTCAGCCAGCCGGGACCCGGCAAAAGTGCTCACCCGGCTTTCATCACCCCGATTTATCAGCTCGATGGCGTTGATTCCGGTAACCTCATCACAGGTTCGTACGCACCTTGCACACAATACGCAATAATTACGGTCCAGGTTAAAAAACGGGTTGGAATCATCAATTGGATGATCGCTCTTTCTTGGCTTAAGGCTTCTCTGGTTGTAACCCAGAAAAGAAGCTACTTTTTGCAGCTCGCAACGCTGGTTGCCGGGGCAAGTGAGGCAATCTGTTGGATGGTCTGAGAGTAACAGTTCAAGGGTATCCAGGCGCAACCGGTCGAGTTGAGGCCCGTAAGTTTTAACCACCATGCCATCACTCGCACGGGTAGTGCAGGCTGCAGGAAAACCCCTTGTGCCTTCAATTTCCACAATACACATACGGCAGCCACCATACGGCGCAAGACGGGGGTCATAACACAAATTGGGAATATAAATACCCGCTTTCAGCGCAGCCTGAAGAACGGTGTCTCCGCCACCTGCATTTATCTGCCTGTCATCTATTTTCAATTTAAAAGTTTCCATTAAAACTTCTTTTACGCCTTCTATTGATGGGCCTTTGCCCGAAGCAATTTGGGGTTGATTCCTTTTTCATATTCACCCCGAAAATAGTTGATGGTAGTGAGCACAGGGTTGGGAGCAGCCTGGCCGAGGCCACAAAGTGATGTCTTTTTTATGGAATCTCCCAGGCTTAGAAGCGTTTCAATATCTTGCGGTTTACCCCTGCCCTTTATAAACGTATCCAGTATAGCAAGCATCTGCCTGGTGCCGGTTCGGCAGGGAACGCATTTACCACACGACTCTTCTTGAATAAATGCAAGAAAATACCTGGCAGTTTCGAGCATGCTGTCATCTTCATCCAGCACAATCATGCCACCAGAACCCATTATGGAGCCTGCCTCAGCCAGAGATTCGTAATCTACCGTCAGGCCCAGCTTGGCAAGTGGCAAGCAGCCACCTGCCGGGCCACCCGTCTGTACAGCCTTTAATTCTTTACCATCACAGACCCCGCCACCAATAGCATAAACGATTTTTTCCAGCGTCATGCCCATCGGTACTTCTATCAAGCCGGTATTGTTTACTTTTCCCGCCAGCGCAAAGGTCTTGGTGCCCTTGCTTTTTTCTGTGCCATGCCTGTTAAACCATCCGGCCCCTTTTTCCAGTATAACCGGTACATTCGCCCAGGTTTCCACATTGTTAATATTGGTGGGCTTGCCCCATAATCCGGCCTGAGCAGGAAAGGGAGGCCTGGAGTAAGGTGTTCCTCTCTGCCCTTCTATAGATTTCATAAGGGCTGTTTCTTCTCCGCAGACGAAAGCGCCGGCGCCTTCACGGATTTCAATGTCAAAACTAAAACCTGAGCCCAGTATATTTTCGCCAAGAAGATGGTGGCGCTTCATGTGTTCAAGTGCTATTTTTAACCTCTTTATGGCCAGCGGGTACTCAGCCCGGATATAGATAAAGCCCCGGCTGCACCCAATCGCATATGCCCCGATGAGCATGCCTTCAAGAACCGAATGGGGGTCACTCTCAAGCAGGGAGCGGTCCATAAAAGCTCCCGGGTCACCTTCATCAGCGTTGCAGATCAGGTATTTCGGAAAATTCCGGGATTTGCGGCACAGTTTCCATTTCATTCCGGTTGGAAAACCGGCACCACCCCTGCCCCGCAAGCCGGCTTTTTCAATTTCGGCAATAATTTCTTCAGGGTCCATATCCAGAGCTTTCTCAAAGCCCTGATAGCCGCCACGTGCTAAATAATGAGAAAAGTTTTCAGGATTAATTACGCCTGCATTCCTTAAAGCAATCCGAACCTGGAATTTCATGAAATCCAGTTCAAACAGATCAGGAATGCCCTTAAATTCCTGCCCCCATGCGCCCAGCGCCAGGTCCGGGCGGGGATTGTCGTCAAGGATATAATCTTTTAATAAGCCTGAAACATTTGTTTTTTCAACAGAACGGTAACTGATGCGCGGTTTACCCGGCTTAATAATATCTACCAGGGGCTCACAGTAGCAAATACCCAGACAACCGGTCTTATTGACCACAGCATCAATACCGTGTTCTTCGAGCCCGTCCTGGATTGCTTTGTTTACCGCCACAACACCTGAGGCCTCACCACAGGTCGACATGCCCACAAATATCTGAGGCCGGGAAGGGTTCAAAACCTCATTCCATTCATGTATGGATTCTTTTCTCAAGCTGTTAAGGCCCATTAATCGCCTCCTATAAGGTCAGGAGCACTATCCGGTGTTACCCGGCCATAAAACTCGCTGTCAATCATTACCAGCGGAGCCAGCGCACACGAGCCAAAGCAGGCCTCTGTTTCAAGAGTATATTCTCGGTCCGGGGTTGTTTCCCCCTTTTTTATGCCCAGTTTTCTTTCCAGCTCAGTTAGCACCTTACCCGCACCCTTAACATGGCAGGCTGTACCGTAACACACTTTGATACAATGACGCCCTGCGGGTTTAAACTTGAACTGAGCATAAAAAGTAGCCACGCTGTAAACGCTGCTGGGTGAAAGATTGAGATAATCTGCAACCGCAAGCATAACTTCCTCAGACAGGTACCCGAATTTAGATTGCATGGCCTGAAGCAGGCGTACAAGGCTGTCCCTGCGGGCAGGGTAGACTTTTAACACTTCATCAATACTTGATTTATCGAGGATTCTTTCCATATAAGCTACACCTGGTTTGCGAAGAGGGTTATTTGACGGGCAGAAGAAGGAAAATTATAGAATATTGATTCTTTTATTTCAAATACTTGTACCTGAGAGCCGGTAAAGTTAAACTTATATAATATGAAAAAACCGGCTGGATATGACCGTATCGATCTGCACGGCCACACGGTAGATGAAGCTATTATAAAAGTTGAAGCTTTTCTTTACCAGGCCTATCAGGCCAGATTAAACCGTGTATTTATAATTCACGGCAAAGGAACCGGGGTGCTGAAAACCGAAATTGCCAGGTTTCTGTCAACTCATCGCCTGGTAAGATCGTTTTATACGGCCGATAAATTCAACGGCGGCCAGGGGGCAACTCAGGCAAACCTGGTCTGCTAAATAATTTTACACAGGTAAAGAGCATGCACAAGCAGGGGAAACAGCCCCGTTTATGCCCTGATTGGAACTGTTTCCCTGATAGAACATTTGCTACCTGCTTTGAGTTTTATTCAGCTTTTGCACCAGGCGTGATTTACGCCTCGCGGCGTTATTGGGGTGAATAATACCCTTGCTGGCAGCCCTGTCGAGGGAGCTTAAAGCAGCAGCTACCTCTTGCCCGGCTGCGTCAGGAGCCCTTTCGGCGGACTTCCGGGCACGGCCCACCAGTGTTCGAGTTCTGGTCCTTACAACTTTATTTCTTATTGTCTTTTTCTGGTCGGCACGGTTTTTCTTCTGAGCAGATTTAGTATTGGCCAAACAATTTCCTCCTTTAATAAAGAACAAGTAATCATTTTACTATAAATTAAGACGTCTGTGAAGTTGAAGGGTTAACAGCAGAGTCTTCGCCCATGCGGACGATACTAACCACCCCTTTTATACCTTCCAGCTTATTAATGAGCCGGCTGAGTTGATACAGACTACCGGTAGCCAGCGTAAAATCAATGACTGAAGTTCCGTCGTCATGTTCAGTGACCGTCATGCTCATTATATTAATTTTCTCTTCTGCTATCACAGTGGAAAAATCTCTAACCAGCCCGACTCTGTCCCAGGCTATCAGGCGCATACGAACCGGGTAAAGCCTGTCAGACTGCCCCCAGTCTACCTCGACCAGCCTTTCACGTTCAAGATCGGGGCGCATTACATTATGGCAATCTGCCCGGTGAACGGTAACTCCTTTATTGCGGGTTATATAACCGATAATGGCATCGCCGGGCACAGGATTACAGCAAAAAGCCAGGCTGGTCAACATATTTCCGGCGCCCAGCACTCTTACCGATGAAGTCGTTTTTTTAACCGGCGCCTGCTCAACAGCCTGTTTGGGAGCCTCCTGCTGGCTGACTAGCTTCATGGCAATTTGATGCTGGCTTACTCCGCCATAACCGATAGCAGCCAGGAAATCATCAACATTTTCATAGCTGAACATTCGTGCTATCTCTTCGCGGCTGCCCATTTTCAAGCCCAGGCGGCGCATTTCTTTTTCCAGTAAGTTACGCCCGAGTTCGATGTTTTCAGCTCTCTCCTGGCGCTTGAAAAACTGGCGCAGCTTCTCACGTGCATGAGAGGTGCGAACGTAACCCAGGTTCGGGTTTAGCCAGTCTCGGCTGGGAGCTTTATCCTTTTTAGCGGCAATTATTTCAACCACTTCCCCGTTTTTAAGCTGGTAATTGAGGGGCATCAGCCTGCTGTTTACTTTGGCTCCGATACAACGGTGGCCCAGATCGGTATGAATGCGATAGGCAAAGTCTATGGGGGTTGCGCCCTGTGGCAGGTCCTTGATTTCTCCCTTGGGGGTAAAAACAAAAACCTGGTCATTGAAAATATCTGTTTTTACCGACTCCAGAAACTCCTCCGCACCGGTCAATTCCCGGTGCCAGTCCACCAGTTGCCGCAACCAGCCAAGTTTTTGCTCAAAAAGGCCGTCTTTCTTTTCGCCTTCTTTATACTGCCAGTGGGAAGCAACACCGTATTCTGCGAAATGATGCATGTCATAAGTCCGAATTTGCACTTCCAGAGGAATACTCCTCATGGCCATTACAGCTGTGTGGAGGGACTGGTAGCCATTGGCCTTGGGGTTGGCAATATAATCATCAAAATAACCCGGCATAGGCCGCCAGAGGCTATGCACCACTCCAATGGCGTTATAACAATCCGGCACAGTATTAACCAGCACCCTTAGAGCCAGCAAATCCTGGATATCGTCAAAACGCTTGCCCTGGCTTTCATATTTGCGCATCTTCTGATATATAGAGTAAAGATGTTTGGGCCGCCCCGTAACTTCACCCTGCAGCCCGGCTTTTTCAAACTCATCTTTCAGAACACTTACAAGCCGGTTTATGATTGCTTCCCGCTGGTTGCGGCGCAGATTGACCATTCTGCTTATCTGGGCATACCTTGATGGTTCAAGATACCTGAACGAAAGGTCCTCAAGTTCCCATTTGAGCTCCCAGATGCCCAGCCGGTGGGCTAAAGGGGCATATATTTCGATTGTTTCCCGCGCGATTCGTTCCTGTTTTTCAGGCGGCAGAGCAGCCAGGGTTCGCATGTTGTGCAAACGATCGGCCAGCTTGATAAAAACCACCCTCAAATCCTCGGCCATGGCAACCAGCATTTTTCGCAGATTCTCAGCCTGCTGCGCAGCCTGAATGCCACTTTTAAGGCCGGTGGCTGGTGTTTTTCGGGAAAGCTCTTCAAGCTTGGTGGTCCCGTCAACCAGGCTGGCTATTTCATGGCCAAAATCTTTTTTTATTTTTTCAAGGCTGACACTGCTGTCCTCAACTGTATCATGAAGCAGGCTGGCAGCCAGTGCACTGCTGTCAAGCTGAAGATCTGCCAGGATCAAAGCAACATGCAACGGGTGAGCGACATAAGGCCCTCCGGACAGCCTGACCTGACCTTCATGTGAGTTACAGGCAAAATCATAGGCCCTCTTTAGAAGTTGAAGCTTCTCTTCCGGCAAGTACTTTCCGGCTTTTTTTACCAGATCATCTATATTGCCTGTCTGGATTAAAACCACAACACGCCTCCTCTATTTTTAGTATAGCCTATGAGCAAAGGGTTATAAAAGCCTCTGGCAAGTTTTTATTACAACGGGTAGCAAAAATAACCGCCGCATACACATTGACAAAAGTTTAAACAGGGTATACTATTTAGTTATCGTATGACGTTATCGTATAGCAATAAAGTTTTTAGAAACCTGTTTTTGGGGTTTATAAGGCTGCATATACTGTATCATGCCTCCAAAGAGCCCGTATTCGGGCTAAGCATGATGCAGGAGCTTGAAAGACACGGTTACCAGATAAGCCCCGGAACGCTTTACCCCATACTGCATCAAATGGAGAGTAACGGCTTTCTCTGGTCTGAAAAAAAGGTCGCCAACGGCAAAATGCGAAAGTACTACCGCACTACTGATGAAGGCAATCAGGCCCTTTCCTTATCTTACGACAAAATCAGGGAATTATGCGACGAAATAATCGAATAACCCGGTGAGGGCCACCTGGTGGAATATTTAGCCATCTCCCTGGTGGCACTGTTTGTCTCGGGCCTTTCTTTATTTTCAGGTTTTGGGCTGGTGCGCACCCCGACCTGCTATAACTGCGTTCGGTTCTATAAGCTGGCGCTTAAAGAAAAGTCTGCCACCTTCCGCTGGTTAAACAGGTTCTTTAATCCTGTTTTTAGTTATTTTTTAAACAAAATTATAACCGAAGAAGAACGGGAACAGGCAACCAGATATGCCCATGCGACTATTAAAGGCCACCTGGACCGAAAGGTTGCTGAAGAGTGGATGGAGGAATTAAAAACCGGTTTCTAACCCTGCGCGTTTTCAGCTACCGTCCCTTTTCTATTTTTACCCCGGTGCCGCAACCAGGGCAAAAGAACGGCAATTATTAAAAGCACCAGAGAAGGAGTGCCAAACAACCATAAAAAAACCAGCGGGGCTGTTTCCCAGTATCCTTCAGCTGCAGCCATGACGTTCTGGATGGTAAAAAGCAAAAAGCCAAAGCCGAGAACACCTATTAGCCATTCATACCAGCGCACATCAATATTCCTGTGGTTGATAAAAAGCACCAGCCCCAGAACTGCCATTCCGACCAGCATACCAATTAAAAACATCTCTCTATTCCTCCTTTAAAATAGCGGTCACCCTTCAATCAAAACTAGCAACTTTCCGGTTCCGACAAATCGCCGCCTTCAACAATGATGCATCTGCAATTATAAACATAAAAGTGGCCCAGCATCCAGCCGCACGCTCCGCCTGCAATGTCTACAGCAAACCCGGGCTCTATAACCGTCCTTTCAGACATTGCTGTAATTATTGCCCCGGCAATTTTTACTCTTTACCCAGCGCTGCTTAAGTTTAATAGCCTCCCGGGTCCGGCAGGTCACCACCCTCAACAATGATGTAGGTGCAGTTTTCGATTGTAAAATAGCCGAATCTCCAGCCGCGCACTTCGCCCACAATGTCAACTATAAAATCAAAACCGACGTGGTCCAGGGCAAACCTGTCCCTGGGTAAAAACCTTGCACTGCCGCTTTGCAGGTACATATCACTTAACTGGACCCGGTGGTCTCCGATACGGTCACTCATAAGGTCATCAACTTCGATTGACGGAAACAAAAACCTTTCCCCCCGGTACTTCTCCTCGGCTGCTTCCGGGTCTGCCCTGTATTCGGCAAGAAGTGTTTCCAGTTCGAGTACTTGTGGTGGAGACTGGAAATCAGGAACGGAATAGGCCGGCGTCGTACAGCCGGCCAGAAGCACGGCAAATACCCCCGAGCATATAACAGGCAACGCGAACCTGGTAAGTCTTTTCAACCTATTCATTTCTCACACCCCCTCAAAATTTCCATCTTCCCAAATTAATTTAAATCAACCTTAAAAAGAGATCAATAAACACCTGGGGGCGGCAGGTCCCCTCCTTCAACAACCGTGAAGGTGGCATTGGTTATATAAAAATCCCCCTGTATCCAGCCACGCACTTCGCCCCTTACATCCAGTACAAAACCCGGGCCAAGTGAGTCGAGATCATATAGAAACCTGGGCCTGAACTTGAAAGGGCCGCTTGAGGCATACATTTCACCACCCAGCTGGTATTTTTCCGGATGTGAATGTGGGCTGATAACTTCGTCAATCTCTACCGACGGAAACAGAAAGAATTCCCCCCGGTACTTCTCCTGGGCCGCTTCCGGGTCAGCCCTGTATTTGGCAAGAAGTGTTTCCAGTTCGAGTACATCAGGCGGTTTTTGAAAATCAGGGATGGAATATGCCCTGGAAATACAGGAGCCCAAAGCCGTAACCAGCACTGCTGCTGCAGCCAGAAATAACAACCCTGAAATGAACTGTCTGAAATTGCTTCTTGTCCTCATGCTTTTTCCCCCGTACTAATCCCAGCCATATACAGGAAATTCCAGATCCCAGAAACTCTCGTAGTCCTTCCTGGCCCCCCAGCCCAGCATGTCGTCCATTCTTCTAAAGGCGCCGTTAAAAGCGGTAGTCCTTGATATGGTAGAACGCATGGCATTGAAATATGAAGAGGATTGTGGCCGGGTCAGGGGGCATACCGCAAAGCAGAAACCACAGGCGGTACCCGTCTGGCGCCAGTAGGATATGCATCTGGGGTCAATCTTAAACCAGCTTCTTACACCGGGTCTTTTATATGGGCCGGGCACCTCCCACGTGGTCTCGGTTGAAGAAGATATTACATTTGCCGGGCACAGCTCGGCACATTTCTTGCAGGTCCGGCAGAAATCCATGACGCCGGTATTGATGGGTTTGGTGGGCTCAAGCGGCAGATCGGTAACCATTTTGAACACCCTTACCGACAGTCCTCTTTTCGGGGTAATCTGGTGCTCTATGCGGCTCATCTCCCCCAGGCCGCCCAGTACCCCAAAACCGGTGGAAGTGCCGAGTGCATTGGGGCGGGATTCACCCAGGCATGTATAACCTAAAGTGCGGATAACCTCCTGAAAGCGGTCCTGAAGGAAAGGCCCCTGGGCATAACCCAGGTAAGTGGTAGCGCCTGCGCTCCAGGACGGCAGCCGCCTGACAAGCTCATAAGACATTTTAATGGTATATACGATAACCCAGCGGCACCTCTTGGGTATGGTGCGGTAGTCCTCGCCCTCATCGGGGTTGGTGACATGTTCAATGTTTATTTTCTTGCCATCAGTATCAAAGGTATAAAACAGTTTTTCAGTATTTTCATCCAGTTCCACAATGGCAATGTCGTCCGCACCAAGAAGGCGCATTATACCTCTTACCATGCGGGAGTTTTCTTCCGGAGTCCCTTCCCATCTGGAAACACCCAGGCTGGCGGGGGTGGGTGAACGGCGATGGCCCAAAAAACTGGCAGCAGGAAAAGCATGGCTGGCTGTCCCTCGATCAAGCGCATAATCCCTGAGGGTAAAACCGGGCTTTCCCTGCCTCAGCCACCGGGTGGTGTTTTCCCGGCCCACCTGGCTAGCCCAGCGGACATAAGTTTCCCCCATGGCCTTTTCAAAACCGCGTACGAACATGACTTCCCCGTAGTCGAACCGTTCGAAAAGATCCCAGTCAATCTCAGCAGTAGGCCTGTCTACCTCTTTAACCCATGACGGCCGCTTGAGACCAGCTTCTGAAGAGCTTAAAACTTCATCCATATCTTTATATGCGGGTGCATTGACCACAGGTGCCATGCTTGCCATGCCCAAACCGGCACCCCCCAGGCCAAGGGCCTTCATAAAATCCCTGCGGCTCATGGTTGAATGGTATTTGCCATACTTTTTAGCCATCGCCTTATGCCCCCTTTTTTCAAAAGCAAATGATACCAGGTGATTCATTGTTGCTCTTCGATAACGTTATACGATAATACATAATACCCTTTAGAAACATTTTCTGTCAATAAAATAATTGACGCTTTCATGCTCGCTGGCTACAATATGGCAAAGGAAAATTTTAAATATGGAACACATCTGGGCACCATGGCGCATTGAATACATACGCCTTGCCAAAAACGGCGGCGACAGTGATTGCATCCTTTGCGATAAACCCGCAGAAGCAAATGATGAGTCCAACCTGCTTCTTTTCCGGGGGGAATACAATTTCGTAATCATGAATCGCTACCCATATTCAGCCGGCCATTTAATGATTGCTCCTTACCGCCACACAGCCCTTCTGGAATCCCTCGAACGCAATGAATTGCTCGAGCATTTTCAGCTGGTACAAAAGACCATAGTCATTATTCGCAGATTGTGGAATCCGGCCGGGTTTAACATGGGCATGAACATGGGAAGAGTTGCCGGAGCCGGTATTGACCAGCACATCCATACTCATGTAGTCCCCCGCTGGGCCGGAGACACCAGCTTCATGCCGGTAATTGCTTCTACAGGGGTAGTCAATGCAGCTCTGAGCGAAAGCTATGCTGAGCTGTTCCCGGAATTTCAAAAGGAGAGTTAAAACCTTGGAACAAGAACTTGATATTCTGCTCGGCATGCTACCCTTTCTTATCCCGCTGATTATACTGCAACTGGCTTTGATGATTGTAGCCATTATCGACCTGGTCAGGCGGGAACACGTCACCGGCAACAATAAGGTGGTCTGGATTATTGTCATCGTTCTGGTAAACATTATAGGCCCCATCATATACCTGGTTGCCGGGCGCAAGGAAAGCATAGATGGCAGCCATTAGAACCGAGGGCCTGTCCAAGCATTATAAAGATGTAAAAGCCCTGGATGACCTCAACATGGAGGTGCCGGAAAATGTGGTTTTCGGTTTTTTAGGCCCCAACGGTGCCGGAAAAACCACTGCGGTTAAACTGCTGACCGGTTTTGCTCACCCGACTTCGGGGCGGGCCTGGGTGGCCGGACAGAAGGTAAGTGATAATAATCTTAAACTGCAGTCATCAATTGGATTGATGCCGGACGTACCTGCATTTTACAACTGGATGAGCGGACATGAATTCTTGCATCTGGCCGGCAAACTGCACCATCTGCCGGAGAAGGAAATTATCAGCCGCACTGAGGAGTTGCTTGCCATGGTAAACCTCGCAAAAGATGGCAGGCGCCGTATTGGCGGATATTCCCGGGGAATGCGGCAGCGACTGGGTATTGCACAGGCGCTGATCAACCGTCCCAGAGTTTTGTTTCTGGATGAGCCGACCTCTGCCCTTGACCCGGTAGGAAAACGTGAGGTACTCGAGCTAATCAAGCAACTGAAGCAAACATCCACCGTATTTATGTCCACCCATAATCTTTCAGAGGTTGAAAGGGTCTGCGATTCGGTCGGCATTATAAACCGGGGCAAACTGGTTACTGTTTCATCCGTTGAGTCCCTGCAGAAAAAATACGCCCGAAGCCTTTTTGAAATGCAATTTATGGAAGATGCTTCCGGGTTTATTGAAACCTTAAAACAAACTCCATGGCTAACCGGGCCGGAAATGGTTATAGAAAACGGCGTCCCAATGGTCCAGGTAAGAGCAACCGATGTCGACTATGCACGCAAGGAACTGCCCAGGCTTATCGGCGAAAGCGGCTTAACCTTAACCCGCTACGAGCTGGTCCTTCCAAGCCTTGAGGATGTTTTTGTGGAAATCTTAAACCAGGAGAAGAGCCAATGAAGGGTTTGCTGCCTCTTCTCAAAAAAGAGATCACCGAACAAATAAGGACCTTCAAGCTGGTTATAGTAGGCGGGGTTTTTCTGTTCTTTGGCATAACTACTCCTTTTCTACTGTATTATATGCCCGAAATACTGGCGCTTTTTGAAGACCAGATGATTATAGAGCTGCCACCACCAACCGCCATCCAATCACTGGCTGAATTCGCCGGTACCATTGGCCAGGTCGGTCTGCTGATTGCCGTATTAATGGCAATGGGGGCAATATCCAGTGAGATGAGAAACGGCACTGCCATTATGACTCTCTCAAAGCCGGTATCCCGGAGCGCTTTTGTTAATGCCAAACTAATAGCCCTCAGCCTGAACTTTGTGGTATCACTTTTTATTTCTGCCATGGTCTGTTTCGCATACACTGTCTGGATTATCGAGAGTGCTGAAATAGTGCCATATATTCTCTTAAACCTGCTTCTGGCACTGTTTTTAATTTTCTGCCTGGCACTGACTCTTTTATGCTCCAGCTTTTTTAGAAGCTCGCTGGCAGCAGGCGGCGTGGCTATTGCAGTCATTATTTCGCAGGCCGGCCTGTCGGCAGTGCCTGTAATTGGCGACTATATGCCAAACAGGCTTCCGGGGTGGGGCATAGATCTGATTGCTTCACGGCCGGACAGTTACTGGGGCGCACTGGTTGTCACCATAGTAATTATCAGCATGTGCGTATATCTTGCCCAAAAAGTTTTAAGAAAAAAAGACCTGTAAAACCATCCTGCCATCAAAAGGGAGGCAATTTAGGCGGCCGGGTTACAACGTC
>PUOQ01000008.1 GCA_003552785.1 Dehalococcoidia bacterium | reverse complement strand
CCTGGGTGGCCGGGTTTCTGGCTGCAGTGTCGTTAAGCGCCAGGTATTCAAGCTCCAGCAGCTCGCCCAGACGCCGGGCAGGCCCCGGTTCGGACCCTTTCAACCGGTTGATGTTGCCCCTAAGCCGGGTTACGTCGGGTGTTTCCAGGTATTTACGTGGGCTCAGCGTCACACTAACCTCCCTTGCAATCCGGAGTGCCCTCAGCAGGGCCTGCCTGGGGTCCAGCATCTGGCCGGCAGTTACCACTTCCCGGTGGTTATAGGCACCCATGGAAGAAGGGATCTTTTCCCTGGCAAGGGTAAGCGCTGTGGTAATCAGCCCGGAGACCAGTTTGTCCTTTTCCTCGTCATCGACTACGGAAAGGTTCACCAGAACAGCCGCCCTCTCCACGCTTGCTTCCAGGAATTCCTTGACTATGATGCGCTGTAATTTAAGGCTGTGCTTCCAGTCGATGATCCGGGCGGTGTCGCCCGGCTGGTAGGGGCGCAGCCCGTAGAACTCCACCCCTTTTCTGGAAGAGTGACGGGTGTTGGCAGCAGTGGCGGTGGTGGATTCCAGCCCGCCGGTTTTGCTCATCTCAAGGTATTTTTGAGCCAGCCATTCAGCATACCTGGCTCTGGAAGTAACAAAAAGGTGCAAAACTTCAATTTCAAAACCCGAAGTGATAAACCCCCGCGGGTCTGTAAATGCCGCCTGTAAAGTAACGCTTTCCGGGCCGGAAAGGGGCGGGGAAAACGATGCCCTTATTTCTACCCCGGCATTGTCCATGACAAACCTGTCCGGGGAAACCTTGAACCATGAAAAGGGCGAAGCAAGGCTCAGGCTGCCGGCCATGCCGGAGCGGTTAAAGAATTCAAGCGGCACATGGTTCCGGCTGCCGGCTATACACCGGTAGTCCTTCACCCCGGCTTCAACCGGAGGAATTTTTAACCTGCGCCCCGCTGCATAAAGCACCAGAGCCAGGTACAAAGCGGCGATGCCGCAGCTTATAACAAGCCCCGGGCTGGTTAAGAAAAGAGCAACCACGAAAACCGCCGCCAGGGATAAACCCAGCCGGATGCAAAGCCCGGTTGGCCTGAGCCCCTTTATTCCCGGGGAAGGGTAGCTGGTGCGGGAGTATTGCTTCAGGCTGTGGTCCAGCAGGGCAACAACCGGCAAGCCCAGTGCAGGGCTTATCCACGGGCCCAGCAAAGGTTCAAAAAACAGGGGAACGCACAATAGCAATAGAAGGGATAGAGCCACCCTGGCGCCCGCGAGGCTCTTTTTGAACTCCAGAAACACAAACAGCGGCACAAGCAGCCAGGGTATAACCGCCCATACCAGCGGGGAGAGTATCCCCGCCGCCACCAGGCATGCAAAAACATAAACCCGGCATAAAAATACCGGCAGCCTCAAAGGCTGTGTCACGCTTCCACCTTGGGTACGCTTACAGAAGAAAGGGCCCTTTCCACCACCATTTCTGAGGTTACTCCTTCCATTTCCGCTTCGGGCTTGATGCCAAGCCGGTGGGAGAGAACCATTTTAGAAAGGTGCTTTACATCATCCGGGATGACGTATCCGCGGCCCTCGAGCATCGCCATGGCCCGGGCGCATTTAAAAAGCCCGATGCCGCCCCTCGGCCCCGGCCCCTGCGAATTGTCCGGGTCCTGCCTGAGGGCCTGGATTATATCCAGTATATATTCCGTCACCGGTTCGGAAACATGCACCTCTCTGGCCTGCTGCTGCAGCTTTTTTAACTGGTGGCTCTCAACAACCGGGCTCAGTCCGGGTTCATCCAGGTAGTCAATGCCTTGAACAATGCGTTTTTCCTCATCTCTTTGAGGGTACCGGCTGGGCACGCGTATAAGGAAGCGGTCCGTCTGGACGTCGGTCAGCGGGTAGGTGCCTTCAGCACCGGCACCCACCTGGGTTGCGATAACCATAAAAGGCTGTGGCAGGGAATGGGTTTTGCCTTCGACGCTTACCTGCCCCTCGCCCATCGCCTCCAGCAGGGCGGACTGTGTTCTGGGGGTGGTGCGGTTCAACTCGTCTGCCAGAAGTACGTTGGCAAACAGGGGCCCGGGTATGAAGCGGGTGTTTGCTTCGGTTCCGTAAATATAAAACCCGGTGATGTCGGCCGGCATCATGTCGGGAGTCATCTGCAGGCGCTTGAAGGTTCCGCCGATGGCAGTGGCAAAGGCATGGGCCAGTTTGGTTTTGGCAGTGCCCGGGAGCCCTTCAATAAGGATATGCCCCCCGGCGATGAGGGCCAGCATCAACGCCTCTTTGGTGTTTTCCTTGCCGATAACCCCCCGGGAGACTTCATCCAGTATCATCCGGGCCGTGTTTTGTTGAGTATCGCTTTCTTGTGTCAATTCATGCTCCTTTTCGCCATAACGGCATGGTTGTAAGAGTAAGTATCAGCGCCACCAGCAGCACCTGCGGGTAGGGTGAAGATAATTGCTTGTGTATTATCTGCCAGGTGTCCTTTGACCTGTCCAGCGGGACTCTGGGTATGCGGGAGGTGTCCAGGGCAATGCGGGGCTCATCCCCGGCTGAGGCGGCCAGGTGCTCCATAAAAGCTCCGTTGCCGCCCCGGCCCACCATGCTGTTTATGAGAATGCTGGGGTCGGAAATGGCAATCACCGTTCCCTCCCCCGCTTCCGCCCGGGCGGCTACAGCAAGAGGCCCTCCGGGGTCGCCCTCATCGCGGGTTTCGCTCCTGTTGCGGTCCAGGAAGGCGGTGTCGGCAGTGCGGGCCAGAACCTGGTAGTCTCCGTAAACATTAAGGGCGGTGGCGTAGTTTAAAATAAGCTCCTGTATGCCTTCCTCCTCCAGTTCTCCGGCCAGGTCGTTTATTTTGGGCAGCCACTGGTTTTGGTGGCAAAGGTAGGGGTCAAGAAGCGGGTCGCCGTCAAATTCCATATCCAGCTCCAGTGTAGAAAGCACCTGGTTGCCGTAACCGTAGTCGTCCATAATAATAAGGGTGCCCCCATCCCGGGCAAAGGAGGCTATTTGCCCCAAATATTCATCATCGTAGGGCATGTAGGGGATGAGGATTAAAACGCTGCCCCCCGGCTGCGGTGTCATGCCTTTAACCGAGGGAACCATTTCCACATCATACCGCTCGCAGAAATCACGGATTCCGTTCCAGAAGGGGTTGGTGCGCATAAAATCCTGCGCTGAAGGGTAAAGAATAATACTCCCCAGGGAAGCAAGCAGCGCCACCACCACCGCAACCGCCCCCAGCTTAATTACCCTCATCCCTGACTCCTTTGAGCATTTGCTGTTTTAACTGCCTGCCTTTTTCGGCTTCGGCCTCCCCGGGTTTCCGGGGTGAGTAAAGTATTTTTTCTATCATCAGGGTAAACTCCTGAAAATAAGGCGCAAGCGGCCCCAGCCCCGGGCCAGCTTCACGGCAAAACTCCCGCAGGGTGTGGCTTGAGCCCATCGCAAGCGAGGTTGCAGCTTCAACCAGCCGCAGCACTTCCCGGTAGAGGCCAAGCAAAACGGTGCGCGGGGCGCCTTTGGCGGCAGGTTTTTCGACCGCGGCGCTCGGGGCCGGAGTTTGCACTCCGACCGGTGCTCCAGGAGCGTCAGGCCGGGCCACCTGGCGCAGTTTTTTCTTTATTCGTAAATTTCTTACCAGAGACCGGAGGCCAAAGACGGAGGGTATTAACACCGCCAGCGCCAGCCCGGCAATGTTTATCGGGTTTATTACCATCAGCCTGCCGGTGAGGTTTGCCCCGCTGTGCCAGGGCTCGGTGGGCGCAAGGCTGACCTTTATCTGCTCTGCCCCCACCAGCATCAGGCTCATGCCCGTGTCAAGGTTGGCCTCAAAGGTGCCGTCCTCAAGTGTTCTGGCAGTGGTTTCCCATTCCCCGAGGGTCACCTTTACTTCCCCGTCTGCTACCGGCCCCAGCTCGGAATACGCCTGTCCGCTTATGGTGTGGCTCGAGGGCAAAAACACCACCCCCGGCAGGTCTGCCTCTAAAACCGGTTTTTGGGTAACTACTTCGATGGTGGTGTCGGCCCGGACGGGGGCGTACCTCTCCCGGGGCGGGGCATAAAGCGTCAGGCGGTATCTGCCCGGGGAAACATCACCGGCTACTTCTATACCCCGGCTAAAGTCAGGGCCTTCAACCTCTTTTTCTATTGTTTCTTCCTGCCAGTAGATATACACATCCCGGGATGCCGGTGCCGGATCCGCGCCATAGTCAAAGCTTCCCTGCAGCATAAACTCGCGGCCGGGGTAGGCTTCATGTGGCATTTCCAGCTCCAGGCCGGCCTGGTAGAAAAGAACATCTATGGTTGCGGTGGGGCTGGAAGAGCCCAGGTAGTTGCCCAGGTCCTCCCCGGCGGGCAGATATAAAACCTTTAGGGATTTTTCCGGGGTGTATTCATAGGGGAGCTCCAGCTCCCCACGGTAGTAGCCGCCGCTCCCCGTAACCACCTTTGATGCAGGGGAGCCTTCAAGCATGACCCTTAATTCCCTTCCTTCAAGCGGTTCACCTTTGGAGGTGAGCCGGCCTTCGAATTCGACCGTTTCACCCACAAAGGCTGCATCGGGCTCAACAGAAAGGGTAAGCCGGGTGGAAAGCAGGTCATCATCAATAATCGCCTCCGCCTGTTCGACGAGGGAGGTTTTCACATCACCCATCATGTCCAGAAGATTCCTGATCTGGAGCAGTTTGTTTTCAACTTCCCGGTAGGCTGTATCAAGAGCGCTGCCTTCTCCTGCCCGGTCCACCTGCCACCACTGCCCGGTGTCACCGGCTTTTTCTTCCATAACCTCAAGCTCTCCATAGGCATCCGAGAGCTTTTGCCCTGCTTTCTGCGAGGCCTCAAGCGAATCATCCACCAGGGCTTCTGCCAGCAGGTTTTCGGCGTCTTCGAGGGCTGCTTCAATGGCGGGTATCAATATGGCCGATTCACGGCTGGATGAAAAGAAGACTTCAGCGGTGCCCCTCAGCTCCTCCGGGATATGGGCCAGTGCGGCTTGCTTTAGCAGGGGCTCTATACCCGCGGCATCTCTTGCCAGCACGTAGTCCAAACCCTTCGCGTACCTGTTTAGAAGGGTTGCGCCGTCGTATTCCACCGGGGCGGCTTCCGGGTCTACGTGGGGCGGTATGTCTGCAGCGCCTGCCGGAAGCGAGCCGGCACCAAGAAGTATTAACGCCGCCAGTATGGCCGGTATTCTCCTTCTGCCCAAACGTCAGGCTACCTCCCCGAAAGAATTTCGACTATTTCGATGGCCACAATCACCATAAACCCCGCAAACGCCACCAGGCCAACGGTGCTGAGCGCCCGGCGCGCTCTGGGGCTGAAGCTTACATAAAGTGTGGTCAGTATCAAAAGCGCCAGTGTATAGGCGGTAAAATAGGCATCCAGTTGCTCTACACCAAAAGCCGCCATGATGACGGTGATGCCGCTGAAAACTGCCGCCAGTACGGCGATGAAGCTGTTGTAGAGCTTCATTCGAGCACCTCCAGCTCAATTTTCAGCCCTTTTCTGGTCTTTTCTTCCCTGTCTATTCTTACCGGGCTTGAAAGGGCCTGGCTGGCTGCAGTGGCGGCTATTGAGGCCATCGGGCTTCCGAGGCAGCGGTAGAACCAGATGTTTTCGTATTTGAGCCTGGGTTTGGTGATGTTAACCACCACCCGCCCGTTTGAGATATTTGCAGAGACGGAGTCGGCCAGGTCCATTATACCTACCAGTATATTGTTGAGGGCGCCCTCTATCTGTTCGTACCCGCCCCCGGGTTCAATGCCCACCCCGTCCAGGCTTACCGAACCGGGCGTGGTCACCACCAGGCCGATGTCATGCATGCCGGGGCCGTATCTTGCCACCAGCCTTTCGGGCAGTTTACCCGTGTTTTTGGGGACGGCTCCGTTTTCCTGGAGGGGGATGAGGGCGCGGGGCCGCCCTTCACCTTCCTGTGAGGGCAGGTAAATTGCCCTGGATCTCAGCCCCAGTTCCTCCAGCAGGGAAGCCAGGTTCTGGATTCCTGAAATAAGCATCATCTGGCTGGCTTCGGGGGTAATATCGGGGCGGCTGCCGGCCAGCATGGAGCTTACCAGCCCCAGGATTATCATCGAAATCCCGAGTGCGGAAAGCGGCACGGATTCGAGTATCAGGTAGAAGACGGGCGCCAGAATGGCGCCGCTTACCACCAGTATCACGCCGAGCCGGTAATAGGGGTTTTTGTTTAACTTCGATTTACTCAATGTTTTATATACCCTGAATTTCTAATAGACTTTTCTTAACTCGGCCGGGCATGTGCCAGGAATACGGCCGCAACCTCCCGTTTTTAAGGGGTTGTAACGCGTATCTTAAACCAGCACGGCTGGTTAGTCAATATAAATTAAGTTCAGCCACCTGAACTGAAAATGCCCCGCATCCGCCCCCACGCCCCGGCCAGATGCTTTTTTATAAAACCGCGGCCAAGGAAACAGATCACCAGAAGCAGCACTGCATTCAAAGCATAAATTGCCCAAACACCGTATTCCGCCTGCCCGCCGCCGTTCTGGGGAGCAGAGGGGACGGGGGGAGGAGAGTACTCATCGTCGGTGACGGTGTAAACCCCGGTAAGGCCGTTTAAATCCACCGCGTAAGTGCCGGCGCCGTAACGCACCACCCCGAAGCTGATCACCCGGCTGGAGCCTCCATCCAGGGTGATGCGCCGCACCTCCTGGATTTCGCCATTCAGCTTGAGGGTGGCTTCATAATAACCCGCCGCTGTCCCCCGGTTTTTCACCCGGCATTCTATGGAAACCATCTGCCCGGAGGCAGCCTCCTCCGGGTTAATCAAAAATTCAGAAAGCTCAAAGTCCGGTGGGGAAACAGGCGCCAGGATTGCATAACTGCCCGCCTGTGTAACCGGGGCGGTCACGCTGTTACTGGAAGCATCCACCCGGCTTTCTTCCAGCACCACCCACTTTTTGCCATCCTCATCCCAGCGGGCAATTACCAGCGAAGTTGCATCCATTCCGGCCGGAATCTGGGCCGGGTAGTAATCCAGGCTCAGGGTGGCATGGGGCTCAAATAAAGCCCGGAGGGGTTTAATCTGGCAGGCAGGGCCCACCATCTGGCTTTCATCAGCCCCCTCCGGTGCTTCGGAGAGGCTGGTTAACATAATCCACGCCGGAAGGCTTGCATCATCACTGCTGCCGATGCGGGTCCCTTTTTCGAGGTTAAGGCGCGAGCGCCCGTCGAGAGTGGCAAGTTCAAGGTTGGCGGTTAACCGCCCGTCGCTGTCGGTTTCACCTTTCAGCCCGGCAGCCCCCTCCGGCACTTCCGGTTCAGCGGGGGTGGTTGGTTCTTCCGGCGGGTCTGTCGGCGTGGGGTCCGGTTCGGGCTCCGGTGTAGGTGTTGGCGTGGGTTCTGGCGACGGGGTTGGGGTTGGAGTTGATTCCGGTTCGGGCGTCGGTGTAGGCGTCGGAGATGGCGTTGGCATCGGTGTAGGTGTGGGTGTCGGAGATGGCATTGGTGTTGGTGTGGGTGTGGGTGTGGGTGTGGGTTCCGGTTCGGGCATTTTGTAGTAAACACGGCCCATGTTCTGTGTTTGGGGCAGTGAGTCGGTAACATCGAACCAAAGCCCGCCGGATTTAACCCTGGCTTCAATTAACTCCCCGGTGATTTTATATTCACCGGAAGGGCTGTCCCAGGGAAAATGCATCGCCACTTCACGGGAGTCGGTAAAGGTTTCACCTTCGCTGGAGGGCACCGGGGAAATGGTGGAGGAATACCCCGAATTAAGCGAAAACCTTCTGCCCGTTTCCAGGTGCCGTGCCACCACCCTGCCATTGACATAGGCTTCAGAAGGGGTT
>PUOQ01000068.1 GCA_003552785.1 Dehalococcoidia bacterium | reverse complement strand
GAAGTTGTTCGTGCTGTGATCGTAAGGGTAGCCAAGCCTTATCGGCGTTATGACGGTTCATATATACGCTTTGATGAAAATGCAGCCGTAATATTGACTGACAAAAACAATCCGAGGGGTACTCGTATATTTGGTCCGGTTGCCAGGGAATTGCGCGATAAGGACTATACTAAAATACTTTCGCTGGCTCCGGAGGTACTGTAGGCATAAATATGAAAATTAAAAAGAATGATAATGTGCTGGTAATAGCAGGAAAAGATAAGGGGAAAAAGGGTAAGGTGCGCCAGGTTGATCCAAACGGCGGCAAGCTGCTTGTTGATGGTGTTAACTTCACCAAGAAACACGCTCGCCCTACCAAGCAGGCCCGGCAGGCGGGCATTATCGAGCGGGAGTCCTTTCTTGATATATCAAATGTAATGTATGTTTGTGACAAGTGCAGCAAACCTGCGCGGCTGGGTTATACCACCCTGGAGGACGGCAAGAAAGTACGTTACTGCAAATCATGCAAAGAGGTTGTAGATTAAATGTTGGCTCTTAAAGAGAAATATAATAACGAAGCGGCCCCGGAGCTGATGAAAGAATTCGGCTATAAGAATGTAATGCAAGTGCCGCGGTTGGTAAAAGTTGTTTTAAACATCGGGATTGGCGAAGCTGTACAAAATGCCAAAGCCCTGGAAGCCGCTGAAAAAGATCTTGCCGCTATTAGTGGCCAACACCCGGTTACAACAAGATCCAAACGCTCTATTGCAGCTTTCAAGTTGAGAGAGGGGATGCCGGTTGGCCTCAAGGTAACTCTTCGTGGTCGCAGGATGATAGAATTTTTAGAAAAGCTGATAAACGTGGTATTGCCCCGCATCAGGGACTTTCAGGGAGTTAGCCCGGATGCTTTTGATGGTCAGGGAAATTATACTCTGGGTTGTAAGGAGCAGATAATATTTCCTGAAATAGATTTTGATAAGGTTGATAAGCTGCGGGGTTTAGAAATAACGATAGTTACAACAGCGCGCACCGACGTAGAAGGAAAACGCCTTATGGAATTACTCGGTATGCCTTTTAGTCGAAGTTAAGGAGAAATTATGGCTAAGAAATCAATGATAATAAAGGCTCAGCGGCAACCTAGATTCAAGAGTCGCGGCTATCATCGTTGTATGAGATGTGGCAGGCCCAGAGCATATATTCGTGATTTTGGCCTTTGTCGAATATGCTTCAGGGAAATGGCCTCAAGTGGCTTTATTCCCGGGGTAAAGAAAGCAAGTTGGTAGTAGGGAGTATAGTGCATGACAGTATCTGATCCAATTAGTGATATGCTTACCCGGGTTCGTAATGCGGTTATGGCCCAGCATGAAACGGTGCGTGTCCCGGCTTCAAAGATGAAGTTGTCGATAGCGCAGATTTTGAAAAATGAAGGTTTTATAGCCGATTTTGAATTGGAAGGGGAAAAAGCGCGGCGCCAGATAAAAATGGCGCTCAAGTATGATGAAGTGAAAAGGCCCTTTATCAACGGATTGAAGCGCGTAAGTAAACCCGGTTTGCGGGTTTATGTTCCCTCAACTGCCATACCCAAGGTTTATGGTGGTGCCGGCATTTCCATTGTTTCTACTTCTCAGGGAGTTATGACCGGGAGGCAGGCGTATCGGAAGGGTATAGGCGGAGAATTGTTAGGTTACATCTGGTAGGAAGTATTTGAGGTTGTAATAATGTCTAGAATAGGAAGAAGCCCAATTATTGTGCCCTCCGGGGTTACGGTTGAAATTCAAGAAAATGAAGTTAGAGTTAAGGGTCCCAAAGGGGAGCTTAGCCGCAAAATTAATCCGGAGATGACCGTTAAACGAGAGGGAGATGTTCTGGTTGTGACGCGCCCAAGTGATGCCCGGGAGCATCGTGCTCAGCATGGCTTGACTCGCACTCTTATCGCCAATATGGTTGATGGAGTTAACACCGGTTTTGAGAAAAACCTTGAGGTTGTAGGCGTCGGCTACCGGGCTGAAAAAGCAGGAGAAAAACTGGTGCTTAAACTCGGTTATTCGCATGCTATCGAAATAGATCCTGGAGAAGGTATTTCATTTAGTGTGGAGGGTAATAATAAAATTAAAGTAAGCGGCATAAATAAAGAGCTTGTCGGTAAAGTGGCTGCCCGGATAAAGGAAGCCCGTCGGCCTGATTCTTATAAGGGCAAAGGTGTACGTTATGCTGGTGAAAAAGTTCGGATAAAACCCGGCAAGGCAGGTAAAGCTATAGGGGGTAAGAAATAATGGCCAAAGGTAATGCCAGGTCTGCCCGGCTTGTAAGGCATGCTCGGGTGCGTAACAAAGTAAAAGGGGACGCTTCCAGGCCAAGGTTGGCTGTATTCAAAAGCCTGAATCATATATATGTACAGGTAATCGATGATATTCAGGGTCATACACTGGTGGCTGCTTCGACTCTGGAAACGGAAGTAAAAGATAAGCTCAAAGGTCAGACAAAAAGCTCGCATGCAGGGTTGGTTGGCGAGCTTATTGCCAGAAAATCAAAAGACAAGGGTATAAAAGAGGTCGTCTTTGATCGCGGTGGGTACAAATATCATGGCCGGGTTAAGACTCTGGCTGAAGCAGCCCGCAATGCTGGACTCAAGTTCTAATGGGAGTTTCGAGTGAATAAAAAAGAAATGCAAATGAAAAAAGTAAACCCAGATGAACTGGTGCTTAACGAAAAGCTGGTAGCCCTTAACAGGGTTTCAAAGGTGGTTAAGGGTGGAAAGCGTATGCGCTTTAATGCACTGGTTGTTGTTGGCGATGGAGCCGGCCATGTAGGAGTAGGCCTCGCCAAGTCCAATGAAGTTCCGGCAGCAATTGCCAAGGCGGGCGCATATGCGCGTAAAAATGTTGTAAAAGTTGAGTTAAAGGGCAATACCATACCCAGTGAGGCTACCGTTAAACACGGTGCCTGTACCGTATTTTTGAAGCCGGCTGTCCCTGGTACCGGTGTTATTGCAGGTGGTGCAGTGAGGGCCGTAGTGGAAGCAGCCGGAGTCAAGGATGTGCTTAGCAAATCGCTTGGCAGCTCAAATCCCATTAATGTAGCCAAAACTACTCTACTTGCTTTGACTATGTTGAAGGACCCTGAAAAAGAAATCGCACGACGCAAGGGGCTTAAGGAAGAAACGGAGGCATCAATTGATGGCTAAGTTGCGCATAACTTGTACTCATAGCCCTATAGGCTGCTCTCAGGACCAGCGGCTTACTCTGAAGTCCATGGGTTTAAGAAAATTAAACCAGAGCGTAGTCAGGGAAGATTCAAAGTCATTAAGAGGGATGATATTAAAAGTCAGACATTTAGTAACGATTGAGGAGGCGAGTTAGTGAAACAGCATGAACTAGCACCGGCTCCCGGTTCAAGGAAAGATCGGAAGCGCGTTGGCAGAGGTAATGCCAGCGGCCATGGCACATACTCGTGCCGGGGCCTGAAGGGGCAGAAATCCCGCTCCGGAGGGAAGGTTCGGCCTGGTTTTGAAGGGGGTCAATTACCCATTATCAAACGTTTACCCCGAAAAAGGGGTTTTACAAATATATTTAAAGTTGAATATAACCTGGTAAATGTCGAAGATCTATGCGTCTTCGAACCAGATACCGAAATAACACCTGAAAAAATGGTTGAAAGCGGGCTAATCAAGTCAACTTCCAGGCCGGTAAAGATACTGGCTAGAGGGGACATGGACAGGCCGTTGTTTGTGAAGGCCAATAAGTTTTCAGCCACGGCAAAAGAAAAAATAGAGTCGGCCGGAGGCCGGGTAGAGGAGGTATAGTTTGGCCCAAGTGCAGTCCAGGCCAAAATTGCTTCAGGCAATGATTGACGCCCTGAGTCTGCCGGATTTACGCAGGCGTTTTCTGGTTATTTTTGCTGCGCTTGTAGTGTTCCGGCTGGTGGCGCATGTACCCATACCGGGTGTTGATACTGCTGCTCTTGAGGAATTCTTCCGGCAAAATGCTTTACTTGGCATGTTTGACATGTTCAGCGGTGGCGCCATGCGCAATTTCAGTGTTGCTGCCATGGGTGTTTACCCCTATATTACTGCAACCATTGTGATGCAATTAATGACACCGGTTATTCCCAAGCTTCAGGCACTTGCAAAAGAGGGTGAGGCCGGGCGTAATAAAATCAACCTTTACACCCATTATCTGTGTGTGCCGCTGGCAGCGTTTGCAGGTTACGGACAATTGACATTGCTTCAGAGGAACAACGCCGTAGCTTCAACCGATGCTTTGACCACCATCGCCATTGTTACCGCCATAGTCGCCGGAACCATGTTTTTGGTGTGGCTGGGTGAGCAGATTACTCAATATGGCATCGGTAACGGCATATCCATCATTATATTTGCCGGCATTATTGCAGGTCTTCCCGATATGGTTGGCCGGGGTATATTGACCGGCGAGGCAGGCCAGATGATGGGCCTTGCAGGCTTTATCATTATCGCACTGGCAGTCACCGTTTTAATAGTAGTATTCACCGAAGCCCACCGGCGCATACCGGTACAATATGCAAAAAGCGTCATACGTGGCGGTAAGATGTACCGGCAGTCCGGCTCGACACACATTCCGTTAAGGGTTAATACGGCCGGGGTTATCCCGCTTATTTTCGCTATGGCTTTCATAATGTTTCCCGGCATCGTGGCCAGTTATTTTGCCAATCCTGCCGGGGCGGATCCCAATTTTGCCAATCATATAGTAAATACTTTCAGTCCGGAAGCGGCAATGCCACTGGGTTTAATATATTGGGGTGCCAACTTTTTGCTGGTTGTGTTCTTTGCTTTCTTCTATACCATGGTTATTTTCCAGCAACAGGACTTACCGGGTACACTACAGCGGCAGGGTGGCTTCATACCTGGGGTAAGGCCCGGCAAGCAGACAGAAAAGTATCTTAATGGTGTTATCCATCGTATAACCTGGGCTGGCGCACTGTTTTTAGCGTTTGTGGCAACTGTGCCTATTATAGCTCAAGAAATTACCAATGTTCAGGCATTGCAACTGTCTTCATTTGGCATGCTGATTGTGGTTGGTGTTACACTGGACACTATGAAGCAGATCGAAGCTCAGCTTGCTATGCGTAGATATGAAGGTTTTATTAAATAGGGTAAATACGAGTATTAGTTGTGTATATTATATTTATGGGGCCACCTGGAGCGGGTAAGGGAACACAGGCAGAAAAAGTTGCCGGTGAATTGAACCTGGCACATGTTGCTCCGGGTGATCTGTTTCGCCAGGCGGTATCGCGTGGCGATGAGCTGGGAAATGAAGTAAAGGCTTACATGGAAAGGGGAGAATTAGTTCCGGATGCTATAACAATCAGAGTAATTCTTGGTAGCTTGGTAAATGCGCACAGCGGCAACGGTGTGGTGCTGGATGGATTTCCGCGTAATATCAATCAGGCCAGGGCCCTGGATGATGCTCTTGGCAAACAGAATAAAGCCATAGACCGGGCGGTGTATATAAAGGTTGATCAGAAGGAGCTTGTTCGGCGATTGTCTGGCCGCTGGTTGTGCAGTGAGTGCCAGGCACCTTACTTCTACGACGCAAAAGCTGAGCCAAAAAGTAACAGCTGCCCCAATTGTGGAGGAAAACTGTATCAGCGCCCGGACGATAAACCCGAAACAGTGGAGAAACGGTTGCAGGTATATTTTGATGAGACCTCACCTTTGATAGATTACTACAGAAAGCAAAACAAGCTGGTGGAAGTTTGTGGTGAAGGTGGTATAAGTGAAGTAAAAGAACGCATAATAAAAGCTCTGGGGACAACGGGTGTCAATAATAATTAAATCTGACAGAGAATTAGAGATTATGCGCCATGCCGGAAAAGCAACAGCAAGTGTTCTGAAAGTACTGGCCTCAAGTGTTCAGCCTGGAATAAAAACGTCGGAACTTGACGAAATAGCCAGTGCGGAATCTTTAAAATGGGGAGGCAAGCCATCTTTTAAGGGCTATCAGGGTTTTCCTGCAAATGTGTGCGTTTCAATTAACAATGAAATAGTCCACGGAATTCCCGGGCCTGCTGTTATAAATGAAGGTGATATTGTTTCACTGGATTTCGGCCTCGAGATAGAAGGCTTCCAGGGTGATACTGCAGTTACTGTTGCTGCAGGAAACGTAAAAAAGACTGCCCTGGACCTGATAGAAACGACAAGAGGTGCACTGGAATCCGGTATCAAGGCTGCACGAAATGGTAAGAGGGTAGGAGACATTTCTTCAGCCATTCAAAAATATGTAGAAAGCAGGGGTTACGCAGTGGTTCGTGAATACACAGGCCATGGCATAGGCCGTTCAATGCATGAGGACCCGCAGGTGCCCAACTTTGGAACTACTGGTACCGGCCCGCTGCTGAAAAAAGGTATGACAATGGCACTTGAGCCGATGGTGACTACCGGGGACTGGCGCACCAGGCTTGGCAATGATCGCTGGGTGGTTTATACTGCTGACGGTAGTCTGGCGGCTCATTTTGAGCATACAATCGCCATTACGGAAGGTGAAGCTGAAGTGTTGACTTTGGCTTAATAAAGATTATGGGAAAAAAAGAAGCAATAGAAGTAGAAGGTACAGTGATCGAGGCGCTGGCTAATGCTACCTTCAGGGTAGAATTGGCCAATGGCCATATAGTTTTAGCGCATATTTCCGGAAAGTTGAGGGTTCATTATATACGAGTTTTACCCGGGGATAAGGTGCTGGTGGAGCTTTCGCCCTATGACCTTTCTCGTGGTAGAATCACTTACCGTTTAAAATAAAGGAAGTTGGTTGAAAGTGCAATGAAGGTTAGAGCATCGGTTAAGAAAATTTGCGATAAATGCAAAATAATTAAACGGCACGGGGTGGTGCGTGTTATTTGCGTCAACCCCAAGCATAAACAACGTCAGGGTTAGGTTTAGAGGAGGCATAAATGGCACGTATTGCCGGGGTAGATATCCCGAAAACAAAGCAGGTGTGGGTAGCGCTGCAATACATTTATGGTATCGGGCGCACCACCAGTCTAAGGGTGTTGAGTGAAGTAAGTATTGAGCCAACCCAGGTGGTTAGTTCCATGACGGAAGATGAGATTAACCGCCTCAGGGAAGTAATCGCCAAGACTTTCAAGGTCGAGGGTGATCTGCGCAAAGAGAACACACTGAACATAAAGAGATTAATTGACACAGGGGCGTATCGCGGAGTGCGGCACCGACGCAATTTGCCCGTACGTGGACAGCGGACACGGACAAATGCGCGTACACGACGGGGTGAACGCAAGACTGTTGCTGGCAGAGGCCAGCGGCGCGGTATGGCCAAGAAGTAAATATTAGCTAGGAGAAAAAATGGTAAAAAAGCGTACTCGTATTAAAAAGAAAGAACGTAAAAATATACCTCAGGGAAGGGCGTATATTCAGGCGACTTTCAATAACACAATAATTACTCTGACCGATCCCAGTGGCAACACTATAGCATCGGCCAGTGCCGGCACTGCTGGTTTCAAGGGTTCACGAAAAAGTACGCCCTATGCAGCACAGCTTGCAGCTACCAATGCTGCTAAGCAGGGCATCGAACATGGCTTGAAAGAGGTACATGTTTACGTAAAAGGCCCGGGAAGCGGGCGGGAAGCAGCAATACGCTCTCTGCAAAGCACTGGCTTGAATGTGGCCAGCATTCGTGATGTTACACCCATCCCCCACAATGGTTGCCGGGCACGCAAGAGGAGGAGGGTATAAATGGCCAGATATACTGAAGCTCGTTGTCGTCTGTGCCGGCGCAGCAGCGAAAAGTTAATGCTAAAAGGCGATAAGTGCCTCACCAAGTGCATATTGGAAAAGAGGCCCAAACCCCCCGGCCCCCAGCTAGGCCGCCGCCGCCGGCTGTCTGATCGCGGGATTCAGCTTCGTGAAAAGCAAAAAGTGCGGTTTAGTTATGGGTTAATGGAGCGCCAGTTGCGACGTTTCTTTGCTGAAGCGACACGCCAGCCCGGGGTTACTGGCGACAACCTTATAGTGCTTCTTGAGCGAAGGCTGGACAATGTCGTTCACAGGCTGGGTTTTGCCGATTCATTATCCCAGGCCCGGCAAATTGTACGGCATGGTCATATTGTTTTAAATGGCAAAAAGACAGATATACCTTCCTGTTTGGTAAAAGAAGGGGACATTATAAGCTGGCGAGAGGGCAGCAAGAAAACAAATTATTATAAACAACTGGTTGAGAATATTGGCAGTAAGACTACTCCTCAGTGGCTTAGCGTTGACAAAAGCAAGATGGAGGGAAAGGTAATAACCTTGCCTACTCCTGAAGATGTGGACGTACGATATGATACAGCGGCTGTAGTCGAGCATTACTCTCGTTAGCCGGTTGAAGGAGGTTAGTGGTTGTCTAGTTTGGTTGTTCCCAAAATAGAATGTAAAGAAGAAGGTCTTAATTACGGCCATTTCATTGCCGAGCCAATGGAAAAGGGCTTTGGTGTCACGCTGGGTAATTCTTTGAGGCGTGTATTGTTGCGTTACTTGCCTGGAGCTGCAGTGACCCAGGTATGGATTGATGGTGTCCATCACGAGTTTTCACCAATGAAGCATGTCAAAGAAGATTGTTTAGAGTTTTTGCTGAATGTAAAGGAGTTGCGCTTAAAGCCTCTTTCCGGGCAGCCGGCTAAACTGGTGATTTCAAAGCAGGGCGCTGGCGATGTTTTTGCCCATGATGTTGAAAAAAACACTGATTTTGAAGTAGTAAACCCTGAATTGCGACTGGCTACCATTGATTCGAATGAGGGTAAAATATATGCGGAGCTTAGCGTTGAATTAGGAATAGGTTACCAGGCTGGCGAAAGCAAAGATGACATGCCGGTAGGGACAATTCCTGTTGATGCCATTTATAGCCCGGTCAGAAAGGTTAATTTCACAACCGAGCCGATGCATGCCGGCCGGGAATCCAGCCAGGAAAGGTTGCACCTGGAAGTCTGGACCGATGGTACACTTTCACCTGCCGGAGCCGTTAGCCTGGCTGCAGATATCTTGAAGCAGCAGATGGAACCTTTTGTTGAATACGGAGCTATATCGAGTGTGGAGCAGGAAAAAAGAGTTTTCAGGGCCACCATACCGACTGACATTTACAATATGCCTATAGAACAATTGGATCTCAGTGTCAGGGCCCTCAATTGCCTCAAAAGAGGAGATATTGACACGGTGGGCCAACTGGTGAGCATGAACGAAGATGAAGTTGCATCTCTAAGGAATTTCGGCCAAAAATCCCGGAGAGAGGTTGAAGGAAAACTCAAGGAAATGGGCATGGAGCTCGGGGCTGGCAGCGGCCTTGGAGACCGCAGTGATAAATCAGAAGCTGAGGATGCGACTGTACCTGAAGAAGCTGAAGGCACTGAAGAACCTCAAGATGCTGAAAAAACTGAAGATGCTGAGCTGCAACAGTAGATATTACAATATATAAGGTGATGCACGGATGAGACACAAAGTACATGGGAGAAAGTTGGGAAAAGACACGGCGCATAGAAAAGCGCTGTTTAGAAAGCTGGTTACTGATCTATTAGACTATGGCAAGGTAGATACGACACTTGCCAGGGCCAGGGAAGTGCGCCCTATCGCAGAACGAATCATTACTGTTGGCAAAAAGGGAACACTGGCTGGACGGCGCCGGGTGCTGGCGTTTGTTTATGATGATAAAGTTGTTGAAAAACTTTTCGGCGAATTGGCTGAGCGTTATTCCGAGCGCCAGGGGGGTTATACCCGTATCATAAAAACAGGGTTTCGAGCTGGTGATGGTTCACCTACAGCCAGAATAGAACTGATTGATTAATGAAGCTTAATCTTTTACATCGGCCGAACGGTTCAACGGGCACAAAAAGCATGATGCAGGACGGTTATTCTGATAAGCAGAGCTCGTTAACTGCCAGGCAAATTGTTCTGATAGTTGAATATGACGGAACAAGCTACGCAGGTTTTCAGCTGCAGAAGAATAGCCCCAGCATTCAGGGGGAGCTGGAAAAATCTATCAAAAAGCTCACCGGTGAATTTGCGCGCGTTTACGGTTCCAGCCGGACAGATAGTGGCGTGCATGCGCTGGGGCAGGTTGTTTCTTTCAAGACAACATCTGACATTGAAATATCAGCTTATACAGGTGGCCTTAATTATTATTTGCCTGATGATATTTCTGTTACCAGGGCATTTAGGGCTTCACCCGAATTTAATGTGCGCCGTAATGCTGTGAGTCGGGAATATCGATATTTCATATTAAACCGTGAAGCGCGGTCCCCGTTGGAGCAGGGTTTTTATATGCATCTCAAGGGGCGCCTGGATATAGATGCAATGAACCAGGCCTGTGGTTGTATGGTTGGGAGGCATGATTTTAGTTCTTTTGCCTCGCCAATTAGCCCTTTAGGCTCTACCTGGCGCCATCTTGAAACCGCCAGGGTGGCAGGGGACGAGGGTTCGATGCTGGTCTTTACTGTAGTGGCCAATGCATTTTTACCTCATCAAGTACGCAATATGGTTGGTTCCCTGGTAAGAGTAGGCCAGGGAAAGATGACTGTTAAAGAATTTAAGAGTATAATGGAGGCCAGAACTCCGGGGCTGGCTCAACCTACAGCGCCGGCCAGGGGGCTGGTATTATACAGAGTTAATTACGCTAAGGAATTAAAGGGAGATAGCCTGGAATGAGAACTTATTCGGTAAAAAAATCAGATATTGAGCGCAATTGGCACCTTATTGATGCTCAAGGACGTGTTCTTGGGGAGGTGGCTACTGAAGTGGCCTGTCTTCTTATGGGTAAGGGCAAGGTCAAGTTCGCCAGACATCTGGATGTAGGCGATAATGTTGTTGTTATCAATGCCTCCAAAGTTGCGGTGACTGGTAATAAGATGAAAGACAAGTATTATTACCGCCATTCCGGTTACCCGGGGGGATTTAAAGCCGTAAATTTAGAAAAAGTTATGGCAACAAAGCCAGAGAGGGTTATTGAAAACGCCGTTAAGGGTATGCTGCCCCAGAACAAACTGGGCAGGGCCATGATAAAAAAATTGAGGGTCTATGCCGGGGCGGACCATCCCCATATGGCACAGGTTTCGTCATTCGGGCAAAAACAAGGCTAAACTGGGAGAGGTAGTTTATGATACAAAAGCAGAAAGAGTATTTGCACGGCACCGGCAGACGTAAAACAGCAGTCGCTCAGGTCAAAATATTTTCCGGTAATGGCGCTATAATGGTGGATGGAGCACCATTTGAGGACAGATTTAATCGGGTTCAGTACCATCAAGCTATATTAAAGCCTTTTGAAGTAACCGGAACAATGGGAAAGTTCGATGTTGTAGTAAAAGTTAAAGGCGGTGGTATCACCGGACAATGTGAAGCTATACGCCACGGTATTGCCAGGGCGCTTTGTGAGGTTGATGAAAAATACCGAACTCAATTACGGGAAGAGGGTTTGCTTACCAGGGATTCCCGTAATAAAGAACGCAAAAAGCCGGGCTTGAGGCGCGCTCGCAAAGCTCCTCAGTACACCAAGCGTTAAGCAGGGTTGATTATAAATAAACCCGCCGGGCTTGCCCGGCGGGTTTTTACATTTCTTGAAAATACGTAATAAAAACACCTTGAGGCGCAAAAGTGAGCCATGCCAGATGACGCTCTTTACCGGTCGAACCTGATTGTAGTAAATGCAGCGAGTAGATGCTATGAAGGCCATCATTTTTGATCTGGGGTGCAAGGAAGCTAAATCGTCGGGAAAGCAATGGAGCTGGCGGCTTATCTCTTTTGATACCATTGAACAGGTTATTTTTTTAACTTGTCCATCTCTGCTTTTACCCTTTCAATTTCGGGTAAAGTAGTAGCATAAAGCGGCGAATATGTCTGCCACCAGTCATCAGCTTCGGAGTCCATTATATTGTACAGGGCTTCTGGTAAAAGGGAGATAGCCACCATCCAGACCTGGTATGCTCTTAAAAAGTGGAATTTGTCGTAATAGCACCCAAGACGTATACCCTTGTTTGGAGCCAAAAGCATAGCCAGGGAAGGAGTTCTGGGGTGGGCGATAGAACTCATTGAATCATAAATATACTTCCACGATTCTTCTATTTGCTCAGGTAATCTTTTAGCCATTTGGTGGAACTTGAACTCTCTTTTCCAGAACTCATCTTTGCCCTGTAATAATATTTCAAGAGTTTCCGGCTTGGTTCGGCAGTCTTCGCCTGTAAGCCAGTCTTCAAGTGCTGAACGGGTAAGAATGATAGATTGACTGTAATAACCTTTTCTTAACAGGTTAAAGGAGCACCAGAGCGAATTAAAGCCCCTGGTGGTCAGTAGCAGCAAAACTGTTTTTAAACCGTGTGTATCGTTAATGTCAGGCAGTGTTTTGAAACCATTTAAATATCCATTGATAAGCTGCTGGCAGAGTGATATTTCCCGGGAGTGAAATTGCTCAATCATCTCTTCAATTTCAGCTTCAATCTGGGGAATTCCGTACGGATCCTTCTGCGTCACCGTTTTTGCCTCCCGTAATCGTCTTCGAGGCGCACAACATCGTCAAGTTCAGGTGTAGACACCTCAAGAATTACAGTATCTTCAATAGCACAAAGCCGGTGGCAGGTGCCAGGGGGAAGGTGAAATTGATGCCCGGGTTCGAAAATATTGACCTCGAGATCTGTGGTGCTGTTTCCTTTTTCAATGGTGGCACGGCCAGAATATAAATACATGGTTTCCTCTTTGGTTTTGTGGTACTGCAGACTCAGGCGATGGCCTTCTTTTATGAAAATTATTTTTGCTGCGTATTTATCAGTAACAGCATATATTATTTCATAACCCCAGGGCTTTTCTTTTTTGTAGGGGAGGTTAATGTTCATCAATGTTGCCGTAATCCGGCCATCTCCCTTCCTGCTTCAAGCAGCTTTTCAACTTTTTCCTTGCTGGACGCTTCTGAATATATGCGTAGCAGGGGTTCGGTTCCCGAGAAGCGGATTAATAACCAGGAGTTGTCATCGAGGCTGAAGCGAAAACCATCGAGCTTGTCCCGTTTTACCACCTTTGCTCCATCAAGAGTTTCTGGCCTGGCTTTTTCTACCAGGTCAATAATAGCAGGTTTTTGCCGGGGCGGAAATTCTATATCAATACGATCATAAAAGTGAGGGCCTACTTTTTGATAAAGGAGATCAACAAGTTCAGATGGGTATTTTCCGGTTTTGATCATGTAGTCCAGGAAATATAGGGCAGACAGTATCCCGTCTCTTTCGGGAATATGGCCTCTGTAACCATAGCCACCGCTTTCCTCGCCGCCGATCATTGCGTTTTCCCTGATCATTACCGGGGCAACGTTTTTAAAACCCACCTGAACCTCAAAAACGGGAACATTGTATATTTCACCCAGCCTGTCGAGCATGGCTGAAGAGGTTATGGTTTTTACTATAGGCCCTCTTTCACCTCTGACCTCCAGCAGGTAAAGTGCCAGCAGCGAATAAACCTGCAGGGTGTTTAAAAACCGGCCCTTTTCATCGATGATACCAAGCCGGTCAGCATCACCATCAGTGGCCAACCCAACGCTGGCATTAATCTCTGTAACCATATTGGACAACTTTTCAAGGTTTGGGGCAATGGGTTCAGGTTGCTTGATGCCTGGAAAAGCCGGGTTGGGGTTTGAATTCATTTCAATAATGGCCATATTGCCGCCTTCAACCAGTTGTTTGAGGTAGCCGGCACCGGCGCCGTACATAGGATCGAAACAGGCTTTAAACTGAGCTTTTTTGAGGTTCTCCAGATCAACCAGTTCGGCCATTTTGGCATAATAAGGCGGGTTAAAATCTGCCATTTCGATAAGGCCGTTTTTAACTCCTTCTACAAAGCTGGTTTGTCTCACATCAGAGCTAATACTGGAGTTGCTGGCGTATTTTTCAACCGCTTTGATCATATTCTCCGGTGCGCTGGAGCCATCTGGCGCTTTTAATTTAAAGCCGTTCCATTTGGCTGGATTATGACTGGCAGTGATTGCTATACCGACTGAAGCCTGAAAAGTAGTTGTGGCATGACTTAACACAGGTGTCGGGCAGCTTGAATCGCTGAATATTACTTTAACGCCGCTAGCCGCCAGTACTTCAGCTGCAGCTCGTGCGAAGTCCTGTGAAGCAAAGCGGGTATCATATCCGATTACCGCAACAGGATTTGCTTCAGGCTGTTTTAGCAATGATTCAGCTGTTGCCCTGGCGCATAACCGGACGCTATCAAAGGTAAAGTCTTCGGCAATTATTCCACGCCAGCCATCAGTGCCAAATTTTATCGGCATGCTATTGTTATGCATTTTGTACACACTTAATATTAATACAAAGGTTTTTCTGCAAGGCTAGGCAATTCTTTTTGCTTCATCACGAAGGGTGTCGGCCATATCTGTTTGCTCCCACGGAAGGTTGATGTCTGGCCGGCCGAAGTGTCCATAAGCAGCTACCTGGCGGTATAAAGGTTTCCTTAAATCAAATCTGTGAATGATGGCGCCCGGCCTGAAATCAAAGTGCTTATGTATTAGTTTAAGAATGGTTTCATTATCAATGCTGGCTGTACCGAAGGCTTCGATTGAAACAGAAAGTGGACGTGCTACGCCGATGGCGTAGGCAATTTGAATTTCCAGCCTGTCAGCGAGTCCGGCGGCTACAATATTTTTAGCCACATAACGCGCCATGTAAGACCCGGACCGGTCGACCTTGGTCGGGTCCTTGCCGGAGAAGGCTCCGCCGCCGTGTCGAGCGATGCCGCCATAGGTATCTACGATGATTTTTCGCCCGGTAAATCCGGTATCTGAAACCGGTCCACCTACCACAAATCGACCGGTGGTATTAATCCAATAGCGTGTATTTGAATCAACAAACTCAACAGGCAGCACTTTGTTAATTACTTCACGTGTGATATCTGCTTCAAGTTTTTCCTTGCCCTGTTTTTCTTCAAGGCCGAGTTCATCATGTTGTGCGCCGATGACTACACTGTCAATGCGCCTGGGTTTCCCGTTGGCATATTCAACAGTAACCTGAGATTTGCCATCTGGCCTTAAGTATGGAAGGATGTTTTCTTTCCTCACCAGGGCCAGTTGGCGGCATAATTTATGCGCCAGTGAGATGGACAGGGGCATCAATTCCGGCGTTTCATTACAGGCAAAGCCTATCATCATTCCCTGGTCTCCGGCGCCTATACGGTCAAAATCATCTTTTTCTAGGGCTTCTCTGGCTTCCCTGGATTTATTTACTCCCCCTGCGATGTCGGGCGATTGTTCGTTTATCGACGCAATGACACCACATGTCTGATGGTGGAAGCCATACTCCGGTTTGGTGTAACCGATATCTTTTATAACGCTTCTGGCAATGCGGGCTACATCAACATAGCATTCGGTGGTAATTTCACCCATTATAATGATAAGTCCGTTGGTGACAGCTGTTTCACAGGCTACGCGCGCCATTGGGTCTTTATCAATTATCGAATCCAGTATCGCATCGGAAACCTGGTCGCAGAGTTTATCGGGGTGGCCTTCAGCAACGGATTCGGAAGTGATTAAGTAGCATGGTGAGTTTTTAAATGTATTGGTCATGGATTATTCCTCCTAAGTTCCTTCCTGCCAGCTTTGCTGGTACTTGATTTGCTGCTCTGTCAAAATATCTATATAAACGTCCAGAGCCTTCAATTTAAGGGCGGCTACTTCCCTGTCTATTTCAGCAGGCACCGGGTACACCGCAGGTGTCAATTGCCTGTTTTTCACAAGATGCTCCAGTGAAAGTGCCTGGTTGGCAAAACTCATGTCCATAACCGATGCCGGATGACCTTCAGCCGCCGCCAGGTTTACCAGGCGACCCTCTCCCAGCAGGTATAACTTACGGCCATCTCCAAGGGTATATTCGTCTATTACGCTGCGCAGTCTCTTTTTTGCTATCGACATATCCTCAAGAGAAGGGATATCGATTTCTACATTGAAATGCCCGCTGTTGGCGATTATGGAGCCGCTTTTCATTAATTCATAGTGCTTGCGACTTATGACATGCTTGTTGCCTGTAACGGTGATAAAAATATCTCCGACTATTGCAGCCTGTTCCATGGGCATTATCCGGTAGCCTTCCATTGCGGCTTCAAGGGCATTTAGTGGCTCGGTTTCTGTAACAACAATATGTGCCCCCATTCCGCGGGCACGCATTGCAATACCCCGGCCGCACCAGCCGTAACCTGCGATCACAACTGTCTTGCCTGCCCATAACACATTGGTGGCACGGGTTATGCCGTCAATCGTGCTCTGGCCGGTACCATAACGGTTATCGAACAGGTGTTTAGTCATAGCATCATTTACTGCGATAATGGGGTATTTAAGCTTTCCTTCTCCGGCAAGGCTTCTCAAGCGAATAACACCGGTTGTGGTTTCTTCTGTGCCGCCGATAACATCCGGCAGGAGCTCGGCTCTTTTAGTGTGCAATGTGCTGACCAGGTCGGCACCATCATCGATGCTGAGCTGGGGCTTTATATCCAGTGCTTTATTTATGTGCCGGTAATAGGTTTTATCATCAGCGCCGTGAATGGCATTGGTGGCAATACCATAATCGAGCATCGCTGCGGCAACATCGTCCTGTGTGGAAAGCGGATTTGAAGCGCACAGGCTCAAAGTAGCACCTCCAGCCTGAAGTGTAAGAGCCAGGTTGGCGGTCTCGGTAGTTACATGCAAACAGGCAGCCATTTTTATACCCTTGAAAGGCTTTTCCTCTTTAAACCTTTTGCAGACAAGCTTTAAAACAGGCATTTCTCTGCCTGCCCATTCTATTCTTTCACGTCCTGTTTCCGCCAGGGCTTTGTTTTTAACTTCGCTGTCAGTTATCAAATTAAAGTTCCTCACATAGAATAGACATATTTTTGGACCCGATTTATATTTTCTTTGACGGGCAATCTGGTATCAATTATAACACGCTGACGTGACTCGGTCTCGTCAAGAGGTTGAAATGCATTTTTCATTCTGAAGTATATTTCAGGCCCAGCGTCTGAAATATTTTCTGGTTGATGCATTCTTTTCTTTAGCCTGGCGCAGGCCTCCTCATCATCAATTCTATATTCCAGCAAACCAAAATTAGCGTTGCATGTACGGGCAATGTTTCTTGCTGACTGGCGGCTTTCAGAGTGTGTAAAAGTGGCATCCAGTATTACGCTAACGCCGCGTTCCAGCCAGGTTTTGGCTTGTTTGAACATAGTATTGTATGTCAGTTTTGAAAAATGGGGTGAATATATACCCGAGTCGATCTCACTTGGCCTGGTTTCTGAAGGATGGATTCCGGCCAGGCTTTTACGTACTACATCTGAAGAAATAACTACCATGCCCATTCTTCCGGCCAGTTCTTTGGACATGGTTGTTTTACCGCTGCCTACCAGGCCAACGTTTACCAGCAGTACTGGATTATCCAGGGTGTAAGCCCTGGACAGATCAAAATAAACTTCGGCTTTTCTTCTAGCCTCACCTCTTTCATCCGGGTTTAGATAGGGGTCTTCTGTTTTAAAGCAGTTTACTTTGGCCCTGACCATAGCACGGTAACATTTGTAGAATTTAATAATTTTTTCAATGTCTTGGTCGCCGGACGCTTTAATGTAACATTTTATAAAAACCATGGCCAGGTCGGCCCGCCCGTAATGGTCAAGATCCATCGCTAGAAAAGCTACCTCGGATGCAGTATCGCTGTAGCGGAAACGGTCATTAAACTCAATGCAGTCATATACACAAATACCGTTGGTAAAGCATATATGGGAGGAATGCAGGTCTCCATGACAGTCCCGGATACGGTAATTTTTTATTCTGTTTTTAAAAATAGAACTATAGTCTTTTATAAATCCAAGAGTGAAACGCTTGATATGCTCATATGCTTCAATTGAAACAATATCTCCTGCATATTTTGAGGTTTGCTCAAAGTTTTCACTGGCGTTTCTTTTGATGCAATCGAGGCTGCCGAAAGAGTTGATGTAATCGCTTGTTTCAGTCTGTTGGTGAAAATCAGCGATTTTGCTGGCTACCAGGCCCATTTTTTCGGGTGTGACTTCATCACGGACAAGCATCTCGTCAAGCATCCGGTCTTCCGGCAGCCTGACCATTCTTACTGCATATTCGGCAACTTCTCCGTCTCCGTTGATGTCAAAGTTTTCTCCTGTACCGGTTATGGTTACCACTTCAAGATAAACGCCCGGGCACAACCTGCGGTTTAATTCAAGTTCTTTAAAGCAGAAATAACGACGCTTTTCAAGGGTGGAATAGTCAAGATACCCAAGGTTTACCGGTTTTTTAATCTTTAAAGCATGCTCATCGGTAAGTATCACCCAGCTCATCTGGGTTTGGAGAAGTTTTATACTGCCCGAAGGACCGGTTAAAACTCCGGGGCTAATCAGACTCCGGATTATCGGCGGTAGTTTCTGCGTCAATCTTTTTCCCCTCGTAGTGCTCCATAAGCGCTTTGCATCCTGTACCATGGCAGGCCCATAAAGCTTTTATATCACCGGGGCTGCGCATTGGTGTCGAATCTATGAGAACACCGGACTGGGTTACTTCGGTCATACTTTCTACCGGGAAATTGACCTTTTCCCATTCAAGGCAGCGGTGCCCCATGGCTTCAGCTGCCCAGCCAAGTACGAAGCCTCCCATGTGAACCATTGAAGGCATGTTCTTGGAATCATAATCAAACTGGTTTTTAAGGCTGGTAAACAGCTTGATAGTATTTTCATCGTTATCGCCAAAAAAAGCCAGAATATTGGAGGCTGCCGTTTTGCTGGACTCTGTGGTATCCCCGGCGGAATCAGGGTGGTTTTCACTTAGCCAGCGAAAACTCTGTGCCAGCATCAACAGGGTAAAGAGCTTGGTTAAACCCAGGGCTTTGTCGGCATCGCCTTCACCGTACAAATTTTTCATTTCTTCACAATAAACAACAACGTGCGTGGCTGCTTCTTTGCCACCCACGACAAGAGATTCGTAGAACCGGCGCTCGTTTTCATCATTAACCATTTTACCGATATTGTCTGTTATTACTTTTAATACAGCGTCAAAGTAGCGGTCACCAGTCTGGGGTAATTCTTCCATTATTATATCTCTCCTTTACTAACAGCCGCAGCAAAGCGTTTGAAGCTACGGTCGTATGTTTTTTCTATATGTGCCGGAAATACACATGCAGGCAGTTCTCTGGCGTTAAGGTGGTAGGTCAGGCATTCACAGCCCCTGCCTTTTCTAGAGCAGGGTTCATAAGTGCAGTTGCAATTTGTCTTGTTTTGCTCCAGTTGACAATTCATGGTATTCCTCCTTTACAGGTAGCGTTTTTGCATAAAGTTTGAAAGTCCTGCCAGTAATTCAAGGGCACGTTCGGCACCATCCTGGCTCATATTTGAAAGAGAGCAGCTCGGAGTGAGCAGGCTTTTACAGGCCAGCTCTTTGAATGAGACTCCAGTTGAGGTAAAAGCTGCCATAGCGTCTTCCAGGCGGTCTTTTAAGCTCGGAATGTTTTCAGAAGCGATTTCATTCTCGTTTGAGGGCACAATGCCCCACGCTATAGCTCCTCCGCGCTTTATGAGCCTGCCTGCTTCATCCGGATAAAGTTTCAGGGTGTGACCGAAATTGTATGTATCCAGGCTAAGAACATCGATATTTGTAGATAATACCAGGCTCCAATCCGTATTGCCGCAACAATGGATGCCCTTAAGGCCGAGAAGTTTGCCCATGGCTTCGTTTATTAACCCTTTGATTTTATCGCCGGAGATGCTCATGAATGCAGAGCCATAACTTGACAGGGCTGGTTCGTCAAAGAAAATAAGGGTATTTTTGCTAATGCTTTTCAACCGATCTTCCTGCCACCTGGCGCTCAATGCCAGCATTCGGGAAGCAGCGTCTGCGAGATGGTCATCATGCAATATCGCCTTTCCTTCCTGATCTTTTACGCTAAAGCACCAGCTTATCGGGCCGGTAATTTGCCCTTTCACAGCTTTTGGGTCCGTACCGGACATGTTTAAAAAATAGTGCAAGCCAGCAGCGTATTCGGTAGTAACCGCAAAACGGGCGAAATCATCCTCTAAATATGCCTTGTAGAGGCTCTCAAGAGCTTTGTCAAAGTCGTCCGAGCAACTGTTGACTTTTAAGTCGCTGTTATTGGGTTGGATTCCTGGAAAACCCCGGCTGTACTGGATGCTCATCGATTCTAGCGGAGAGCGTTTTGGCAGTTGGGGCCATGCGGGCATATCCTTCAGGTGCCTGGTTATGAGTTTGCATGCTTTCTCGGCACTGGTATGAGGCATGCTGCCTATAATGGTAGCCTTCAAATTGTAATCAACGCGCTTCATTCGGATATATTCTACTCGAAATATTTTCCCGCAATCAGTTGCACCTCCATCTTTTTTCTGCTGTTGATCAATGATGGGTCGGTGACTATAGTATTTTTTAGAGCCTGGGCACAGCCGCAATTATCTCTTGAGGGGATGCGGTTGCTGGCTATTTTGATTATTTCTCTGGAAAAGTGTGCATTTTGCTTGAGTATTTTCAGTATTAATTCTACCGATACTGATTCTGTACTTTCACGCCAGCTGTCATAATCGGTAACACAGGCGATGGTAGAGTAACAAATCTCGGCTTCACGGGCAAGTTTGGCTTCAGGTAAAGCTGTCATGCCAATGATGTCGGCTCCCCAGGAGCGGTGCAACAAGGATTCAGCTCGGGTAGAAAAAGCAGGCCCCTCCATGACCACGTATGTTCCCCTCTGGTGTGCCTGGACTCCGACTTCCAGCGCAGCTTCATAAAGCACGCCGGAAAGGCTGGGGCATACCGGTTCAGAAAAGTTAATGTGGGCAACCAGCCCCTCTCCAAAAAATGAGTTAATCCGCCGGGTTGTCTTGTCAATGTACTGATCAGGTATAACAATTTCTCCTGGACGAATGTTTTCTTTAAGAGATCCAACCGCATTGATGGCAATTATATATTCAACCCCAAGCATTTTAAGAGCGTAAATATTTGCCCTTGAGGGTAATTCTGAGGGCAATATATGGTGGCCTTTACCGTGCCGGGGTAAAAAAGCGATTGTTGTCGGACCCAATCTTCCGGCAGCGATGGCATCGCTTGGTTTACCAAAAGGGGTTGTAAGGTCAAAAACATCAATATCGGTTAAGCCTTCGATTTGGTATAGGCCGGTGCCGCCTATAACCCCGAGCCTAGCAGATTTCAAAATTTAACTCCATAACACCCTGATTATATAAGACTGCCACATATGATTCAATTTACCCTCAGCACGGTGTTAATCAGTGCCCTGGCAGTCGGGGTGCTTCAAGGTGGTAATTCCGGGCCTGTTTAATTGCCATGGCCTATCCGGTTTTAGCGTAAAATTCAAACGTACGGTTGAGCTTGCCTTCGTATAATATTTCAAATATTATTCAACCGGCACACTTCTCCAGGGGGTATTATGCCTTTTTCGGTTATGAAAGAGGTAATAAGACTGGACGGGGTTATATCGAAGGCCGGGTTAAAAGCTTGAGCTTGTGGTGTTGTGATGGGTGTCCCCATTAAATGGGTGACTTCTTCCGGGCTTCTTTCTTCAATGACTATGTCTTTACCTGTTTTGGTTTCGCAGTCAAAAGTAGATGAAGGAGCTGCAATGTAAAAAGGAATGTTGTGCTGCCTTGCCAGTATTGCCAGGCTATAGGTGCCGATTTTATTGGCCGTATCACCGTTAGCTGCAATTCTGTCCGCTCCTGTGATTACCATGTTGATTCTATCTCTTTGCATTAAGTGGCCAGCCATTAAATCGGTAATAATGTGGAAGGGGATGCCCGCCTCCCTGAGCTCGAGAGCGGTTAGCCTGGCCCCCTGTAGCAGCGGCCTGGTTTCTGTTGCTATAACCTTTATTTTCTTGTTTTGCCGGTGAGCATATGCAATAACACCGAGAGCTGTACCGTAACCTCCGGTAGCCAGTCGTCCAGTATTGCAATGGGTAAGGATTGAAGCATTATCTTCCACCAGTGCTGATCCGTTGCGGCTAAGTGTTAAATCTAATTCGCACTGGTCGTTGTGAATTTTTACTGCTTCCTGCATAAGGAGGTTTTTTGCTTGCACCGGGTTCGCAGCTCTATTTGCTACAGCTCGCATGGTGCTTGCTACGCGGAACAGGTTGTAGGCGGTGGGACGAGTAGAAGTAATGTTTTTTGTTAAAATTTCAAGCTCTTCAAGAAATTCCCGCATGTTACCCTTTTTTATATGCCGGGCGCCTAGTGCTATGCCGTATCCGGCTGCAATGCCAATGGCAGGTGCCCCACGGATACATAGCTTGTTTATAGCATCTATCAGTTCGGTATGCCGGGTTATTTTCAGGTAGGCAATATTATTGGGTAATCTGGTCTGATCAAGAACGAGCAGAGTTTTATTTTCAAAACGAAGGGGTTGCAATATGTTGACCTCGCAGGTTTTTTCTAGGTAAAAATACGACCGGTACAAATACAGTCAATATCACATGGCTTCAGCGTGGTAAAAACCATTCCTTTTGTACATCAATATTAATCTGTTTTCATCCCGCTTAACAATTTTAGCACAACAATTAATCCGATAATATATCTGGCTCGGAGGGGGCAATCCTGGAGCAACCAGTTAAAGTGGCTTGACGTCGAAAGTTAATCTTCAAAAATAGAACCGAGGTTCAAGCCTCTTTGAGAGAAAGGATCGTTATATAATTCAAGTTCATGCAGTGCCTGCTCGGCTGCCTCTCTTATTACCTGATCAGAATGATTAACCAGCGATTCGAGTGTCTCTCTTGCCTCATCATCTCCTATTTTACCCAACGAACTAATGGCGGCAATTGCTACATCTTTGTCTTCATCCCGGGTGACAGGGATCAGATAAGGTATTGCGTCGTCCTGGCTCAACTCTCCGCATGCACGGGCTGCTTCATAGCGCAATTCGGGGTCTTTGTTTTCCAGCTCGAGAAAGAGAACCGGAAGCCACGAAAGGTCGCAGTTTAATCCCATGGCGTATATTGAGCTGACTTTAAACTCCATTTCACCACTTTCATAAGCCGCTTTAATGGCTCTCAGGACATTCGACAGGCTTAAAGGTGCTACGGCTTCAAGCGCTCGCCGTCGCAGCTCGGTCGTTTCTTCCTTATTATAAAAAACATCAAGCAGTTCTGATTCCAACTTTTCTTTGTGTTCGAGTGTTGCTTCTTCTAGTTCGGCAATCAAGCAAAAGCGTTCGAGTGCCTGCGCGGCAGCGATTCTTACATCGGTCGACTTGTCTGATTTTAGTATATTCAGGAGTTTTTGCATTAGCCAGGCCTCATCGTTTTCCCAGAGTCCGGCAATTGAGTTTAAACGTACCTGCTGGTCCCTGTCTTCAAGGCCGGCTTTAAAAATGGCGTCGAAGTTAAATTCCACGTTGTGTTCAGCTATCTCGGCCAGTTTTGAGATTACCTCCTGCCTTTGGAAGTCGCCGAGTTTGCTCCATGAGAGCCGGAAAATCCGAAGTTGTTCTTTAGATAGGTCGGAAAGTTTGGACAAATGGCTGGCCGACGGGCTGCAATCATGAGAGGTTATACTCTCAAGGGCTTCATCGAGTGTAACCGGGATACTAAGGTGGGGCTGGTTAATCTTCCTCGTCTTCTTCATCGTAATATTCTTCGCCCTGCTCCCATATAGGTTCGGTGAAATAGTCAATATAGTCTTCCATAGCTTCTGCTGCCACCTGCTTCATTCTTTGTTGAGATTCCTGGGCTACGGTGGCCAGGTCACCCGTATCGAGCTCGATGCTTAACATTGGTTTTAGTTTGTCCAGTATTGCCAGTGCAGCCATTGGGTTTTGAATACGATGGGAGTATGAAGGCACATCCCCCATAAGGCAAATTCCTTCCACTCCACGTTCTTTAGCAACCCCGAGAAGCAGCCCGTTTAGGCCGCTTATCTGCAAGTTGCCGGTTCGGGCCAGCCCAAGCATGTTTAATTCTTCAACCATGCTGGTTTTGGTTACGACGCCACGCACCGGGGGTTGTTCCGTATGATGGATTCGTGTCATGGCAGCAGCGCACGTATAGACGCGATTCATATGGAACCGCGTGCCCAGGTCAAGAATAGCATTGGCCATGTCGTAAGATTTCGAAGAGGGCTGGGCATCACTTACAAAAAGAATTATATCTTTTTCCCCGGTGGGATTTTTATAGTAATAAAACCTGCTCTGGGGAAAGCTTGGGGCTTCAACAATGTTATTGGCAGCCAGTACACCTACAGGTTCAAAAAAGTACTTTGGTCTTATTTCAGCCAAATCTTTAAAATTAAGCTTGTCCAGCAAATAGGTAGCTACAATTAATGCCACCGAGCTGATTCCGGGCCATGCTGCAATAAGGTTCGGGTTTTTGAGTTTCGGCCTTGCAAATATCTTAACGAGTTCTCTTGAATCCATTATGTGTGATTTCCTTTGAAAAACTATTTAGATGAAACAGCAATTTCGCTGCAGTAAATAGACGGTGTTTTGAGGGAGCCTCCCACCCAGCGGCTATCGTTGCCTATTGCGGCCAAATGGTTGTAAAGCAGGCTATAAACATTTCCATATACCATGGTGTTTTTTACCCGTCCCTTTATTGTACCATTTTCTATCTTATAACCTAATAAAACGTTACCGCTAAATTCACCCCCAAGTATATTACCCTGTTCGGCGCCCATCAAGTGTTCAACAAGAAGCCCCTCATTTATATCGGCAATCATTTCTTTTAAAGAGGCTGCACCTGGCTGGATAGTTAGAGCATTAATGCCCGGGCTTGGAAGGCTCCCGCCGGAACGGTTGCCGTTACCGGTGCTCTGTGTTCCTGCCATTGCTGCTGTATGCAGATCATAATAGAAATTTTTAATAACTCCATTTTCAATCAACGGAGTTATCCTGGTGGCTGTGCCCTCGTCATCAAATGGAGCGCTCCCGGCCTGATAGTCCATACTGGCATCATCGGTTAAGCATAAAGCAGGATTAAATACCTGATGGCCTATTTTGTCTATGAGGGGAGACGCTTTTTCAAGGACCATTTTACCATTCAGGGCGCTGGCCAGAGGGGCGATCAGGGCGCTTTCCACTCCATGCGGAGTGAATACCACTGGCATTTTCTTTGATTCTACAGGTGCCTGTTCGCTGGCCCAATCAAGCTGTTGTAATACGTTTTGTATTATATTTCTGGCGTTTAAAATTGGCCTTGCAGATGATTGGCCATCACCAACAAACAGCATGTCTGTGCCACGAACAAGATTGCCGCCCAATCCTAAATTAAAAAGGCTGTTCCGGTAGTGCGCCTCCAGGCCTCTAGAGTTAAGTATAGTTATATGACCACTATGACGGCTCACTCCGGCGTCACACATTATTTCGGGGTTATAATCAATAACGGCATCTATCATCGATTGGCCCAGGCCCACCATTTCTTCAATAGTGACCTTTTCTATATCCGGGTCATATGTTTTAACGGGGGTGTACTGTTGAGGTTGGGGTAATTCGAATTTTGCATGAGTGCCAAATTCAGCAGTTTCAACTGCCATGTCTATAAGCTTTTCTATTTCCTCTGGTTGCGTGGTGAGTCCATAACCCACTCGACCTTTCTTAAAAATCCGCAGGGCTATGACAGTGCTTTGTTTCGACTGGATACTTTTCAGGCGGTTGGATTCAAATTCAACAGGAACAGCCTCGTCTGTAAAGGCAAAAACTTCGGCTTCTTCAGCTTTTTTGAGCGCCTGTTGTAAAATGTTTTCCAATTAAGAGCCCCCTATGAGGCATTTCTGTATTCTTATGTGTGGACTGCCGTTGGAAACAGGCAGTGGTGCCTGGCCGTTTTTGCCGCAGCCACCGCCCTGGTTCATTTCCAGATCGTTACCAATAGCGTCAATATTTGCCAGCGTCGTAAAGACATTACCTGTTAGAACGACAGGCTTTAAAAGTTCAGCCAGTTTGCCGTTTCTTATCATATAAGCTTCGCCACCGGAAAAAGTAAACATTTCCATGCTGGTAGTGCCGCCATACCAGTTTTTAACGTAAATACCCTCTTTAATATCGCTCAACATATCTTCAAAACTGGCCTTGCCTGGTTCAATATAGGTATTGGACATTCTTACGATAGGCTGATTGCGGTAATTCATGGCACGGGCATTGCCTGTTGGTTTTTCTCCCATTATGGCTGCTGTTTCCCTGGAGTGTAATCTGCCTACCAATTCTCCATCTTTTATCAGGTAGGTTTTCTCTGACTTCACGCCTTCATCATCGTAGGCAAAGGTTCCTCTCAGGTTTGGTATGGTGCCATTATCGACAATATTGAGCTCTGCTGGTCCAAAAACCTTTCCCAGTGTCATTAGCTCGCGCAGCCGGGCGTTCTCATAGACAAAGTCAGCCTCGGAAAGATGGCCAAACGCTTCATGGGTAAAAACACCGGAAAGTATCGGATCCAGGATTATGGTGTACTCGCCTCCCTTTGCTCGTGGTGCTTCAAGCAGGGCAACTGCCTTATTTGCAATTTGCCTGACTTCGTTTTCAAGGCCTTTTATCTGATCGAAGTCACCAGTAGAGCCGAGGCTTATTCCGGATTGTTCCACATTTCCATTTTTACCCGCTACAGCGGTTAACCTCAAGGTTATATCTGAGCGCGACTGTTCGATAAAGGAGCCCTCAGTATTTATAAAATAGCTTTTTTTAAAACTGTCGCCATAACCAATAAACGAGGTTGAAAGGTTGGCTGTTTCCCACATGGTTTCATTATAGCTGTCAAGAAGGGCCTTTTTATCCCTCAAATTGATCAACAAGGGGTTGTGCTTTGGTGGTTGTGCCCTGGTTATAACTGGTTCAATTTCAGCCAGCTGGCTACGGCCTTTGCCTGCAAGCCGGGCGCCATCGCAAGCCCGCTCAAGCGCGCTTTTTAAGGTGTCAAAACGGTTAAAACTGGCAAACCCCCAGCCTCCCTTGTTTAAAACCCGGATACACCCACCGGCCCCGGAGGATTCAGCGGCGGTTTCCAGAGATCGTCCCCGGTAACTTAAACGGCAGGACTGTCCGGCTTCAAGCCGCGCCTCAATATAGTCTATATTATTTACGCTCTTAATTAGTGTATTAAGTTCTTGGGCAATTTCTTCAATACGTGGCAAAGGAAAGTCCTTGTTGAATTCTTGATTATTGAAGTTTCTGAATCAGATAAAAACTAGTTTAACTGGCTTGCCAAAAGTTGTCAATTTTGGTATAGTATGTGCATCAAAGTCAAATAAAGTTAGTGCTTGAAACGGTTTTGACAACCCCTTAGGAAGTGTGATAATATATCTTTTGCCCTAAGAGCAGTACCTTAACAACTGGATAGCGGAAGAAAGTTAAAAACCCTTAAATTTTTTCGGAGAGTTTGATCCTGGCTCAGGATAAACGCTGGCGGTGTGCATTATGCATGCAAGTCGAACGGTTCTTCCCGCAAGGGAAGAATAGTGGCAGACGGGTGAGTAACACGTAAGTAACCTGCCCTCGAGTGGGGAATAACTCCGGGAAACCGGAGCTAATACCGCATGTGATGGCCCTTCTACGGGAGAGTCATTAAAGCCGTAAGGCGCTCGAGGAGGGGCTTGCGGCCGATTAGCTTGTTGGTAGGGTAATGGCCTACCAAGGCGACGATCGGTAGCTGGTCTGAGAGGATGATCAGTCACACTGGGACTGAGACACGGCCCAGACTCCTACGGGAGGCAGCAGCAAGGAATTTTGGGCAATGGGCGAAAGCCTGACCCAGCAACACCGCGTGAGGGATGACGGCCTTCGGGTTGTAAACCTCTTTTCTCGGGGAAGAATAATGACGGTACCCGAGGAAAAAGTCCTGGCTAACTGCGTG
>PUOQ01000076.1 GCA_003552785.1 Dehalococcoidia bacterium | reverse complement strand
TCATATTGTCTGTATTGGTATTCAGTAGCTCGATCATCTTTTCGTAATCTATTGCCAGGTATCCTTTACCGGGTGCCGTGAAATAGTGCTTGTCCGGGATTACCGAATAGTAAACGTTCATTTCCTGCAGGTATTTTTCATAAACTTCGTTGAACTTTTTGGCTGCGTTTACCACCGAGCGTTCATTTAACGGATGCTCGATTTTTATAATGTATCCATCGATAATGTAAATCCCGTTGTTGTCCTTCTGGTTGAAAAGAATTAGGGAGCTGAAGGTTTTTAACCCCCTGAAGCGGTCCCTGAGCATAAACTGGTCGAGGAAGTATAATTCGTAATTTTCAAAAAATTCACCGCTCAACAGCTTTTCCAGAGTATATGATGGTGGTTGCAGTAACCTGCGGCGTTCGCTGCGGGAAAGCTCGTTATCCGGGGTTAATATGTTTGCCAGCATGAAACCGGTGATGATTACAAAAAAGCAGGCAATGGTTACTATGTGCGTTAAATTATTCTTGTTAAACTTCATATATCACCTGTTTTTAAAATCTAAAATAAATAAAAGGATTGAAGGAGCCATCTACCAGGTACCCGGTAACCAGCAGCAGCATCGAAACCTGCATTGCCGGTTTTAGAATCTCGGTTATTCTGCTGCCGGCCTGATAACCGGAAAGCCTTTTTATTCCGGTTTTGAGCAAAGGGGTGGATAAAACGGCGGCAATCATAATCATAAAGCTGTAGCTTGAAAGGTAATAGACAGTTTCAGGGCTGGAAAATGGCAAACCTGAGAGGCCGAACATGCCTTTCAGGGATTGGAAGACCTCGGTCAAACCGTCTGCATTAAAGATCACAAAGCCGATTACTATTACTGCCAGCAGGTAAACATGGCCGAAGGCTGCCGGCAATTTTTCTATCAAGTTCTTAAGGAAATACTTTTCAGCCAGCAGAAACAGGGCGAAGTATAACCACCAGATGATAAAGTTCCACTCGGCTCCATGCCAGAAACCGGTCAAGAACCAGACAATGGCTATATTCCGGATCCATTTGAGCAGGTTAACCCGGTTGCCTCCCAGCGGAATGTAAACATAATCCCTGAACCAGCTTCCAAGGGAAATGTGCCACCGCCTCCAGAAATCTGAAACTGTTCTGGCAATATACGGGTAGTTGAAGTTTTCCAGGAAATGGAAGCCGAAGATTCTGCCCAGGCCGATTGCCATATCGCTATAACCTGAGAAATCAAAGTAAATCTGAAGAGTGAAAGCCACAGCAATTATCCAGTAAATGACAACGGTTTTTTCATCCAGTGCCGTCAGTGTGGCGCACAATTCGCCCAGGGGGTTGGCAATGATAACTTTTTTGGCCAGGCCCGTAATGAAACGGTTAATACCGTAAGCGGTGCCTGCAACCGTATGCAGCCGCTTTTTAAGGCTGGCTTCTATGGTTGTGTAGCGCACGATGGGGCCGGCTACCAGTTGCGGGAACATGGAGACATAAGCAGCAAAGTCGATAAAGTTTTTCTGGACAGATGCAGTTCCCCGGTATAAATCTATGGTGTAGGATAAAATCTGGAAAGTATAGAAGCTGATGCCGATAGGCAGCGCCAGGTGCAGGGGGTCAATTGATGAACCCAGAATATTATTGAGGTTGCCGATAAAAAAGGCGTAATATTTGAAGAACCCCAGTGCCAATATGCTGAAGGTAATGGAAGAGATCAAAGGAATTTTATGATGCCTGCTGTTTCGTTTTTTATCTATCCAGATACCGTGAAGATAGGCCGAGATAATCGAAGCCGCCATCAGCAGGCAGTAAATCGGCTCTCCATAGAAGTAGAAAAACAAGCTTGCCAGCAGTAAAACCAGGTTTTTGTATTTACCGGGAGTGATAAAATACACAACCAGTACTGCTGGCAAGAAATAGTATAAAAAGCTTACCGATGAGAAAAGCATGTCTGCACTGTTTTCAGGTGACACTTTTCGTTCGGCATAAACTTAGGCCTTGAGCCCCAGAAAGGCATCATAAAGAGCCTGTGTTTCCTGGTCTGTCATAAGAAGCATGATTACATCTCCGATGTTGTCAACAATGATATTGCTGGGGTCAACACCCACGCATATCCATTTCATCGGGTCAACGTTGTTTTTGATGTCACTCTTAATCTGTTCGATATCTGAGCCTTCTGCAACCCTGACCAGGCACAGGGAATATGCCGAAGTAGACCATACTGGTTCGGATGCTATGGCAGAATCAAAAACCAGGCCATCCTTGCCAAGGTGGTAGGCAACATTTTCGCCGTTGATTTCAACGGTATACACGCCTTCCCGGATGAAATCTTTGAATGACTCGCCGACATTGGCATTTTGGTAAATTCGCTCGAGTATTTCTTCAAGGCTGCCTTCCAGGTTGCCGCCGGGGTTATTGGGGTTGTTGGGGTTTCCGCTGTCTTGGCTGCAGCCAATGATGCCGAGGCACATGACAATAGCGATTAATGGTAACAAGATCTTTTTCATTTATAATTCTCCTTTTATGTTTTTACAAATTGTTTAAATTATTTTGATGTATGCTTTTATTTAATCTATATGCCTTGTGCCCTCCCTTTATAAATGGTAAGTGACTGCTGTGATATGTAACGCCTACGGGGTAAAAAGGTTAGAAGAGTTGTGCCTCTAATGTTTTTTGGCAAGGTTCTAGAAGCCAGTCTGGGTAATCGCTCAAGACAGGTATAAACATGTGTAACAGGGCAAACCCAAACGGGAGGAGGGGTGCCCTGTAATTAAGGCCTTTTGGCGATAATGAAATGTTTTGAATCACCCCAGAGGGAGCACATTATGCCGGCTTCGGGAGGCAAGTACTTCATCCATGCCTATAACGCCCAGGCCGCCGTTGACCGTGCGAAACCAACGAGAAGCTTTCTGTCCGACAGTGAGATTTTTTGTAAAACAAAAGGCACCAATATAAAAGTATTTGACTGAGTTTTGTTCTGGTGTTATTATAAAACATATTAGCAGATATGCATATATTAAATTAAAAGTATTGGAAGGAGTATTCCACATGGAAGACGAAGCGTGCAAAGTACATGGCTTGCACTCTGAGAGTATAAAAAGGGCCAAGCAGCTTATGCTTGATGACCGTTCATATGCCGACATGGCCGAAACGTTTTCAGCACTGGCAGACTCTAACAGGGTAAAGATAATTTATTCTCTTATAAGCGGTGAGCTTTGTGTTTGCGATATTGCCGAGGTGACAGGTATTAGTGAATCTGCAGTATCTCAGCATTTGCGCATTCTTCGCACTCTGAGATTGGTTAAAGTACGTAAAGCTGGCAGAATGGCGTTCTACTCTTTGGATGATGACCATATAGAAACTTTGGTAAACATTTGCCTGGAACACATTCAGCACAGTTAATTTTTTTTCCTTATTATATTAGCAACAGCGTATATGTTAAATAATATAATTAAAACAATTATTGAACCATTGAAGTATGAATAATAAGTTTAAGGGAGCCAGCCATAGAAAAAGTTATACCGCAAAGACATGCAATCAGGCTTGCGGTTGTCCCAGTATAAGTAAAAATAAAAAACCATACTGGCATATGATCTTTATTATTCCTGCATTGCTATTGGCCGGAGCCGGCATGTTGTTTGGAGACACATTGCGGGCTGTGCCATTTGCGTGGGCAGAATACGCAGTGTTTGCAGCTGCTTATCTTCTTGTTGGCTGGCAAGTGCTGCTGGCTGCTGGAAAGAACTTCATTCGTGGTAAGCTGTTTAACGAATATTCTCTTATGACCATAGCCACCCTGGGTGCTTTTACTATCCAGGCTTTGCCAGAAGCAGTAGCTGTGATGCTATTTTTCAGGGTTGGAGAGATGTTTCAGGAGCACTCGGTTTCTCGTTCGCGAAAGTCAATTCAAGCCCTTCTTGATGTTCGCCCGGATTATGCCCGCCTGAAAAAAGAAAACAGCACAAAAAAAGTTTCACCTGGTAAAGTACAGCCCGGGGATACCATAATCGTTCATCCTGGAGAAAAAATACCACTGGATGGCGAGGTGGAAAGTGGTCACACCATTGTGGATACATCTCCCATAACTGGTGAACCGGTTCCCCGGAGTGCCGGGGTTGGCTCAATGGTTGCAGCTGGAACCATTAATCTGTCAAGCCTGATTACCGTCAGGGTAACCAAGAAGTTCGCTGAGTCTTCGATAGCCAAAATTCTGGAACTGGTAGAAAATGCTATCGAGCGTAAAGCCCCCGCAGAAAGATTCATCACCACCTTTGCCAGGTATTATACTCCTGCAGTGGTAATGGTTGCTGTCTTGATTGCCATTATTCCGCCGGTTTTTGTTTCTGGCCAGGATTTTTCTACATGGTTTTACCGGTCAATGGTGTTACTGGTGATATCATGCCCTTGTGCCCTTGTGGTAAGCGTTCCTTTAACTTACTTTGCAGGCATTGGCGGTGCTTCAAGAAAAGGAATATTGTTTAAAGGGGCTGCTTTCCTGGATATCATGAATGGAGTAAAGAAAATAGTGTTTGATAAGACTGGCACACTTACAAAAGGCAGTTTTAAGGTTAAAGCAATTGTTCCCCATAACGGGTATTCTCAAGAAGCTCTGCTTGAATTGGCCGCTTCGATTGAAGCTCATTCAAGCCATCCTATTGCGCTTTCTATTCAACAAGCTCATGGTGAGCCTGCTACATTGCTATCTGTCAATAACCTTACCGAAACTTCCGGGCTTGGAGTACGTGCCAGGGTTGGCTCCAGTTGGGTTATGGCTGGTAATCAGCAATTGCTTAATCAACACAACATAAGTACTCCAGTTGCAAGTCACGAAGGCACCATTGTCCACCTGTCGGTTGACGATGATTATGCTGGTTACATTGCAATATCAGATGAACTTAAAGAAGAAGCTACTCTAGCTGTTCAAAGGTTAAAAGAGCTTGGCGTAGAAGACCTGGTCATGTTAACTGGAGACAGCAGGCAGCCCGCTGAAGTTATTGCACGAAGGCTTGAGTTGGACCAGTTTCATGCCAGCTTGTTACCCGAGGAAAAGCTGGATATTGTTGAAGGCATGCTAGAGCAAATTCGTGGGAAAAATGCAATTGCTGTGGTTGGAGACGGTATAAATGACTCTCCTATTCTAGCCCGTGCTGATGTTGGAATTGCCATGGGAGGCTTAGGCTCAGATGCTGCTATTGAAACAGCTGATGTTGTCATAATGGATGATAACTTGACGAAACTGGCACAGGCTGTTCGAATAGCTCGAACTACGCGCCGTATAGTTTGGCAAAACATTATACTAACCCTGGGGGTTAAAGGCGCATTCTTAGCACTTGGCGCTGTGGGACTAGCTACTATGTGGTCAGCCGTGTTTGCAGATGTTGGAGTGACTTTACTTGCCATCATTAATGCAGTTCGTGCAGCCGGGAAAGGCGGGAAAGCTGGAAATTAAGAAGTACTTAAGCCCGGTTGCTGAACCTGTTACTGGATAAGCCGGCTTTAATCATAACAGCGGTTAACAAAATGAAGAATGTTAACCCTGACTAATCAAAGCAATGCCAGGAAAGCCCCGCTATACCTTGAGGCGGCTGATTTGCTGATACAGATGGTAGATAAGGGTGGCATTACCCTCTTTCTTCTGTGGTTGGTCATTACCTAAGATGCCGGCAGCCCCATACAGCAGGGCTTTCTTCCATTTGGGAGTCTGGCTGGGGTGGACTTCAAAACGGCTGGAGAGTTCGGCTACCGTCTGTTCTCCCTTTACTGCCTCCATGGCAACCTTTGCCTTGAATGCCGGGGTGTGTTTCCTTCTGTTTGGTTTCATGTGTTCTGCTCCTTTCAAGTTCTATTACTGTAGGCAGCAGAACCCTCTCTTAACAACCTGTACGAATTCTGTCCATCTCATGGTAGCCTCGAGACGCTTCGGTGCGTTCCTGCTAAGGTAATAAGTGAAGCATTAGGCCATAGCTCTGTAGCGTTTACAATGGACGTATATTCCCATATAATACCAGGTATGCAAGAAGATGCAATGGTAAAACTAACTGATGTAATTTCGTCCGGTGACACCAATTTTCAAAATATTAACACCATTTTAATACCATTGGTAGACATAAAAGCAACTAACAACTAGCTTTAAAGCCAGCGTAGCTCAGGGGTAGAGCAACGGTTTCGTAAACCGTCGGTCAAGAGTTCGAATCTCTTCGCTGGCTCCATTTTTTAAAGCTAAAAAGCCCTGAAAGTAGTAAATACTTCCGGGGCTTTTTTCAATTTTGCTAACGAATTGCTAACGTAACAATATAAAAAACAACAGTGATTAGCTAAATAAGGGTAAAACACTTATCGAATTTCAAAGCCGCAGCAGCCTGCAAGCCTGGCGTTATATGGCTATAAGTATCAAGTGTTATCTGGATGCTGGCATGACCCAAACGTTCTTGCACTATCTTTGGGTGTACGCCTTGTCTGAGCATTAGTGAAGCATGAGTGTGTCTAGCATCGTGAAAGCGTATATGTTCTAAACCAACTTTTTTAACTAACCTAGACCAAGCTTGGGTAACAGTATCCGGTAACAATGGTTTGCTATCAATATTGCAGAAAACAAATTCCTCGTCTTTTAGAGTGGTTCCTGATAATAAACTTTTTATAGAGCGTTCGTTTTTAAGTATTGTCAGAACATTCACTGATGATGGGGTAAGAGCTAGCTGCCTTCTGCCTTTTTCTGTTTTCGGATGCCTGAAAACGAGCGAGTTGTCTTTAGCTTGGTGGATTGTTCTATTTATTGAAAGTTGTCCTTGCTCCAGGTCGACATCGCTCCATTTAAGGGCAAGCAACTCAGAGCGTCTCATACCAGTAAATATTGCTAGGTAAAATAGCTCATAATAGGGTGTTTCTTTAGCTGCATTTAGGAATATGCTAACCTCTTGTTCGCTCATAGTGTTTATTTCTTTGCGCTTGGCCTTTGGTGGATTAACAGCATCTGCCGGGTTTTTGGCTATTAGTCCCCATTTAACTGCAATCTCTAAAGCACAATGCAAGGCCATATGGTGATGCCTAACAGTTTGAGGGTTAAGCCCTCCCTTGCCATCAATTCTGCCACTTTCAAGCTTTTCTGAATAGTATCTCTGTATATGTTCTGGTTTAAGCTGGGTTAAGACCATTTTGCCAAATGCAGGTATCAGGTGTTTGTCAATAATAGATTCATAACCTTCAGCGGTTCTTGGTGAAAGATTAGGTAAAACATAATCCTTTAGCCATCGTGCGAGATATTCGGCAACCGTTGTTTTACCTGGCTTCATGTATGTTCCATTGTCAATCTGCCATAAGAGCTCAGCAAGGCGCTTTTCAGCGTCTTTTTTTGTGCCTTTAACACTAACCCATTGCTGCTTGCGTTTACCCGTTGCTGGGTCTCTGCCAAGCTCTACTACAATAGAGTAGCTACCCTTCCCTCTTTTGGTAATATGTCCTCTCATTATTTACCCTCCTTTTAATCCCAATGACCAACTATCTTTAATAGTTCAAATGGTGCCATTGGCACAGCGTCTTCAAAGAAGCTATCATCATCAAATAGCTTCGGTGCATCTTCAACCCATTTATCAAATTTCTTTTCAGCTACGCCTCCTTCACCGTCTGTTTCTGATGAAGCCTTCTTGCATTCAGTTGTGGTTAATGAATCATCCTTCGAGTGTTTCCTAGCTGATTGCCTGTTCTGCTCTGCAAGAACCCACTGCCTTAAATCTTTAATAACCTGTAAGGATTCTTTAGCTGAAAGATCTGGCCACTTATGCCCTCTGATTAGATAGGTAAACCAGCGTAAGTATACGAGTTTGGCTTCATAATCCATGCCTATTGATTTTAGTGATGGCAGTTCATAAACCATGTTTTCCAGGAGTTGGTCTTTTTCGTTGAACTCATCATCAAATAATAGGGCTACAACGGTTTTAATCCCATGTAACAATTCTTCAGCTA
>PUOQ01000058.1 GCA_003552785.1 Dehalococcoidia bacterium | reverse complement strand
GCAGTTCTTCTTCAAGGCTTGATTCAAGCATCATTTTAGCCATACGCAGCACTGTTTCATTAAAATCCCCTAACCAGTCCTCTTCGCTCTTGACCTCTTTCCATAAATCATTTAGTGTTAATCCGGTCATGCCGTTTACCATGACCATAGGGCGTACCTCCTTTTTTGTTTTATTTGCTTTAACTTAAAAGGATACGCCCTTTTTCCTTATTCAGGAAAGAATTTACACAAAATAGTTTACATTACCTACTGCTAATATAATTTGAACAATATAACTTTTTAAAAAAATTTTCCGAGGCGTGTTTTTGAATGCTTGCAGCCTGTTTCGGCTGAAAAAGAAGTAGCAAGCTTTAGGGGGTTAAAAGTTTGCAGAATAAAAATCTCAAAAAATGAAAAGTGGCAGTGCTTTTGCTCTATTAACATATACCGGCAGAATTAATTAAGCCCTGCACCTCAGCCACCTTTTTCCGGTTGGACTGGATGCAGGGCTATTTTAGCTACCTATCTACTGGGGCGTACTTTTCTGAAGCAGTCGCTGCAATAAACAGGCTTCTCGCCACGTGGCTGAAACGGAACTTCAGTGTTTTTACCACATTCACCGCAGGTTGCAGGGAACATCTGGCGCTGAGAACCGTAACCACCGCCGGAACGCTCTGCTTTCCTTGCCTGGCGGCATTCCATACAGCGCTTTGGCTCGTTGGTATAGCCTTTCGACCGGAAAAACTCCTGATCTTCGGCGCTGAAAGTAAACGTAGCACTGCAATCGCTGCATTGGATGGACTTGTCTTGAAAGCTCATAGAGTGACCTCCTTTTTCTTTATTAGTTAGAGTCCGGTCACCCATTGCTTGAGAAGGCTGTGTTAAATAGCTTTAAGGAAGCTTTGTTATAACCTAAACTTAAACTTAATTAAGGTTACCATAAAACCTGAGCTAATAGCAATTAATTTTTAAATAGCATCCTGGATAGCACGGGTATTAATAAGTACGCATACATTTAATCACGTCCGTTCTCAAGCTCATCGATTCGGGCATCGCTGATGCCAAAGTGATGAGCCATCTCATGGCGGACCACCCGCTTTATTTCCCTTGCAATCCTGTCTTCATTGTGAAAACATTTACTCTCAATTGGCTTTTTAAAAATTGTGATCTTGTCCGGTGGCACCAGCCCATAAAACTGGCCCCTCCTGGTAAGCGGGACTCCCTCATATAAACCCAAAAGGGTGTGGCCTTCTTCATCCCCCAAATCCCCCAACTGCTCGGAGGAAGGATAATCCTGAACGACTACATCAATATTTTGAAGCATGCCTGCAAGTTCCGGCGGCAAACTGTTTACTGCTTCCTCTACAAGTTCTTCAAACCTTGAAAGTTCCATTTCCCTGTACGCTCTTTTCCTTCTTTAAATATAATTATACCTGTCATAAAGGCAAGTTTACTAATTATAATCCTATAATAGATTGCCCAGCAGCCAGAATACCAGCATGCCCAGCACGACTGTGCCGCTCAGGGATTTAATCTTCAGGGCAAAAATTATGGTTGGTACTGCAGCCAGCAGTTCCGGCCGGAATAATTCAATCCTTCCTGAATCTTCTGATACCAGTAACAATGGCAATAACAGCGAGGCGAGTATAGCCACAGGAACCAGGTCCAGCCACTCTACCATCCAGCGCGGCAATTTTCTGCCAACCAGGGCAACCAGAGGAATCCAGCGCGGTATATAGGTAACCACGCCCATGCCCAGAATCAGTAAAAGGTATTCCAGTTCAAACATTATGCCTGACCTGCCTTATCTTCCTCAGGACCAATACTCCTGCTGAAGCCGCCAGTACAGACGAGGCCACAATATACAGATTGCCCGGTAATAACATTGAAAGGAAAACTGCCAGAAACCCGGCCAGCAAGGCGGTTAAAACATATTTTTTGCCATTCAACTGCATCGCCAGCAAGCCAATAAACATAGCCACCAGGGCATAGTCTATTCCAAATTTGCCCTCCGGTATAAACTGGCCGACAAAGCCCCCGACTATAGTGCCTGCAACCCAGAAGAAATTGGTTGTATGATTTACCACCAGCGCCCGGTTTATATTCCAATTGCCCTGCCTGAATCGTGAAAGGTTGACTGCAAAACTTTCATCGGTTACTCCATAAGCAAAGAGTGAAATCAGTTTCTTTCTAGCACCGCCCAGATACAACGCCAGAGATGAGCTCATAAGAAAATGACGGAAATTCACTGCGAATGTGGTTAATATAATTGAAGCGATTCCGGCTCCGCCCGCCATCATTGACACAGCGATAAACTGAGCACTGCCAGCAAAAACAAAAACCGACATAATACCTATGTGTAAAGGGGTCAGCCCGGCCTGCTGTGCGATTACACCAAAAGCAAGTCCAATCGGCACATAACCAAGGCATACAGGCCAGGCAGCAATAAGCCCCTGTAAAATGTCATTTCCGGCTTTTTTTCTTCTTACTGAGTCAAACATTAAAAAATAACTGGCTAAAAAAGGCTGGAAGCATCATCCTGCAGACTTCACAGAAACCCCTTTTTCCTGTAAGTAAGCCCTGGCCTCAGGAATAGTAATCTGCCCAAAATGAAACACGGAAGCAGCCAGTACCGCAGACGCCCTGCCAGCAGTTATAGCGGCATACATGTGCTCGACTGTACCGGCGCCACCGGAAGCTATCACCGGAAGTCCTGCAACCTCAGCTACACTGCGTGTCATCTCTATATCATAGCCCTCCCTGGTACCATCGGTATCCTTGCTTGTCAAAAGGATTTCACCAGCTCCAAGTGCTTCTGCCTTTTTTGCCCAGTCAAGAACATCTAAGCCGGTGCCCCGCTGGCCGCTGCTTACCACCACTTCAAGACGTGGCAGGCCACTGCCAGGTTCATTCTTGCGGCCATCTATAGCAAGTACTATCCTTGAGGAACCGAATTTACTGGCAGCCTGCGTGATGAGCGAAGGGCTATTGATAGCGGCAGTATTCAATGAAACCTTGTCCACGCCAATATCCATTAGCGCCTGTATATCATCAATTGAGGCAATGCCGCCACCAACTGCAAAGGGTACCGTCACAACCTTACGAACCCTTTCAACCCATTCAAGCCTGGTTTTCCTGTTTTCTACACTGGCAAATATATCCAGAAAGACAAGTTCACTGGCACCCTGGTGGCAATAAGCCTGCGCTGCTTCTACCGGATCACGTGCATCCCGCAAATTAATAAACTTGACACCCTTGACCACCCTGCCATCTTTTATGTCCAGGCAGGGTATTATACGTATATTTCCCAAATTAGCCCCCTTCGTTTTATATAACAATTAAAACCTGGCTATGGGCATCAGTACAACAGTTAGTGACTGGCTTATAATACAATAATTCATTGCCGTATTATATCTCATAACAATTAAGGAAATCCCATCTGCCAGAAAAAGCAGCACAGGAACCATTTGTCAGTTACCAGTCAACCCATTCAATGCCAAAAAATAAATTCATAGCTTCGCCGAGGGATATCTGAAGGTAGTGGTTAATAAATTCATAAGTTAGCCATATAGAGCCTATTATAGCGACTATAACCAATAGCTTCTTTATTGAATCTGGAAAGCAGCGCGGGAACCATTTAGCCGTTACCAGGCAATAAACAAAAAAGGGCTCGAAAGCATTGGGGAAGAAAAACAGGAATTCCCGCTGGCCACTGACAGCAAGCAGAATAACCCCGATTACCCGGTAAACAAAAAGGGCGGCAACCGCACGCCTGGCATACATGCCGTGCCATTTCCTGGAAACATAAAAAGCAAAAGAAAGGTAATAGGTATCAAGAAGTTTATCCAGAGTTTGATAATCAATAAGGCCTCCACCGAAGTCGGTGCCACCCAGCAACCGCACCAGCACTACATCGAAGACATCGATTATCCAGTTTATGAAAATCCCGAGAAGGGGGTAGCGCAGTATTATCAGCGGGGAAATAAGGCGTATCAGTATAACAGCGACCGTTGGAAAGCCCATATGGGGCCAGATTATAACATAAATTAGCAGCTGTTATCTTTTATATGCAATAATATTTGCAAAAGTAGAATGGAGGCAGGTAATTGCAGTCACAGGAACATGAAAAAAGGTTTCCGGATAATATAAACAAGCATCTGGCAATAAAGATAAACGACTACAACATTACTGATGTAGCTTTTTGCCATCAAGCAAGCTGCCCCAATTTTATGCTGGCCAATATTAACCCCAGCTTTGATATCGATTACAACCTTGCCCGTATTGAAACCATCGTTGAGATAGCCCATCAAATGAATGCAAGTATTCTTGTTTTACCAGAGCTCGTAATACCGGGGTATGTCTGGGGAACTGAATACCGCCCGGAGGTTTTAGAGCAATTCCGGGCATCAGACAACCGCCGTCCCAAAATTAAAAAAGTGCTGGATAGAATACGCTCCAGCCTGGTACAGGACGGCAATGGCCTGAAAATGGTTTTATTCGGCAATGTCAGGATTGATGATATCAGAAATAAAATGCACGATACCGCCTTCGTAATGACAGCAGATACTGATTATAATCAGGTATTTTATGACAAGATATTCCTGACACCTCTGGAAAAACTCTATTTCGCCCGGGGGAATGACCAAAGACTGGTGCTGGATACACAATGGGGCCGACTGGGAGTTGTTATCTGTTATGACATAGCCTTTGTTGAACTGGGCAAGAGGTATGCGTTTGAAGATGAAGTAGATGTAATCATAACTCTCAGCGCATGGAGGTCTGAAGCAAAAAGGGAATACCCCATGTTAAATATAAAAATGGATAACTACTACCAGTTCATCTGGGGTTTAATGCAATCAGCCCTGGCTGCGCATAACCAGGTTTGGAGTATTGGGGCCAACTATGCCGGTATTTACGACAAGTCCGGAGGCAGGTTTTGCGGAGAGAGTGGCCTGTGGAGCCCCTCCGGAATAAGGCTGGTAAAAGCCTCGGAAAGCGAGGAGGAATTACTGATAATAAGAAACATTGAAATACGTGGTCACATGAGGCACCAGGCCAAAGAAAGCTTTAATTACAGCCTTGATTTTAACCAGATATACCGGGAAATAAAAGACATAGCCCCTAAACATGTCCCGATAAGCGGACCCTATACAGACGTAGGGTAACGGTACTTTGTTAAAATAGAGATTGTATTTTTAAGAAGTGTTTAGTGTAATAGGGTCTTTACAACTCAAGCGTCGAGGAGGTGATTCATGCTTCAAAAACTTTGGAGCCCCAGAATGTGGATTATTTATGCAGGCCTTGCATTCGGATTCATCGCCGCCTACCTGACCAACCTGGGCAACCCTGGCAATATGGGCTTTTGCCTGGCCTGCTTTTACCGGGACATCACCGGTGCTGTGGGACTGCATCAGGCTGATGCGGTTCAATACCTGAGACCTGAAATCATGGGGCTGGTACTGGGCTCTTTGATCACCGCTTTAGCTTTTGGTGAATTCAGGCCAAGAGGCGGCTCCTCAACCTTAATTCGATTTGTTCTGGGAGCCTTCTTCATGGTCGGTGCTCTGGTGTTTTTGGGTTGCACTACCCGTGCAGTGCTGAGACTGGCCGGAGGAGATCTGAATGCCCTGCTCGGTATTGCCGGTTTGGTCGCGGGTGTGCTGCTGGGAATATTTTTTATTAAGCGCGGATTCAGCCTGGGGCGTTCAGTCAAAAAAGCACCGGTTGCCGGCTGGATTATGCCAGCAATTATGATCGGGCTGATTGCCCTTTTGTTCGCATCTCCAGGATTTATCAACTTCAGTTCAGAAGGCCCTGGCTCCCAGGCAGCAGCAGCGGGGCTGGCACTTGGCGCAGGTTTGATTATAGGCTTTCTGGGGCAACGAACCCGGATATGTTTCACCGGTGCCTGGCGCGACGGCTTCCTTGTAAAAGATACCTACCTTTTTTCCGGAGTGGCAGCTTTTTTTATTGCCGCCCTGGCAACCAACTACATAACCGGTAATTTTGGAGCTGAAGGTATTTATTCCTGGGGCTTTGCCAACCAGCCGGTTGCCCACAGTGAGCATTTCTGGAATTTTTCCAGCATGGTTCTTGCCGGCCTTACCGCTACCCTGCTTGGGGGTTGCCCGTTTCGCCAGACCATACTGGTCGGCGAAGGCGACACCGATGCAGTCATAACAGTTTTCGGAATGATTTTCGGTGCTGCCATTGCCCACAACTTCCTGCTGGCTTCCAGCCCGCTGGGTGTAACTACCGGCGGCATGATAGCAGTTGCCGGAGGTATTGCGTTTTGTGTCATTATCGGCTTTTTGGGGCGCCTAAAAGCCTAAAACCTGCCGGTGCCCGGCCCGATAATGTCGGCCCTTGCCTTGTGTGCCCCGCCATATATTCTATTCACATTAGGCATAAATGTTTCTAGAAAAGCTAAAAAACGGAAAAAGCAGGCTTGAAAAATTTTCAGGCTCTCATTTTTGCTTATGAAAAAGACAGGGGAGAAATATAATTTTTCAATATTTAAAAAAACTGGGCTAACCCATTTGCATCTTTTACGTTACCTTCTTATACACTATTTTTCAAAGGGGGTATAAATGAAAAGAATACTGACTTCAGCGCTTTCATTTCTTATTATGATCAGTCTTATAGGCTGCACCGGCCCGGTTTCAGCTGAGGTGCTCAAATCAGATAAGGACCGTATAAAAAGCCCCGAGGTCGATGGTTCAGGTATGGCCTCCCTTATCGAGGGAAACAGCCAGTTTGCCTTTGAGCTTTACCAGTCTCTAATGGAACCGGGTGAAAACCTGTTTTATTCACCCTATTCCATTTCTCTGGCACTGGCCATGACCTATGGGGGCGCCAGCGGTAAGACTGAAAAGCAAATGGCAGATACATTGCACTACCTGCTGGATCAGAATGCTCTGCATCCGGCTTTTAACGGCCTGGATCAGGAACTTGCCAAACGGGGCGAAAAAAATGAAGACTCGGAAGGCTTCCAGTTAAATATTGCCAACTCGATATGGGGCCAGCGCGACTATGAGTTCCTTGACAGCTACCTTGACCTGCTGGCAGAAAACTACGGAGCCGGCTTAAGGGTACTTGATTTTATCAACAACCCGGAAGGGTCCCGGGAAGCCATCAATGATTGGGTAAGTGAACAGACTGAAGGCCGTATCAAGGATTTGATACCAGAGGGTGGTATAGACCCGTTGACCCGTTTAGTATTAACCAACGCCATCTATTTCAATGCAGCCTGGGCAACTCCTTTTGACGAGGATTCCACCCGTGAAGGAGAGTTTTATCTCTCAGACGGCACCGGTGTACCTGTGCCCATGATGAACCAGGTTGAAAACATGGGTTATGCCGAGTCCGGTAATCATCTGGCTGTTGAACTGCCCTATGATGGAAATGAACTTTCCATGGTAATCATTACCGGAGGCAAAAATTCCGAGAGCACTTTTTCGGAAGACCTTGACTGGGAGCATATAAAAGAGCTTCTTTCAGGCCTTGAGAAAACAAATGTTAACCTTACCATGCCAAAATTTGAAATAGAATCCGAATTCGGCTTAAAAGAAACCCTGGTAAATATGGGGCTGGAAGTGCCGTTCACAAGCCAGGCTGATTTTTCTAAAATGAGCGGTGACAATGACCTGTTGATACAGGATGTAGTTCACAAAGCATTTGTGTCCGTTGACGAAGCCGGAACAGAAGCTGCGGCGGCTACGGGTGTCATGGTAGGTATAGTTTCTGTACCTCATGACCCGGTAACGGTTACCATCGACAACCCTTTTACCTTCCTTATTCGTGATATTGAAACCGGAGCTTTGTTGTTTGTCGGCCATGTAGCAAACCCGGAATCATAAACCGACATAAATTAACTTAACCTGCAAGCAGGCAGTCTCCAATGAGACTGCCTGCTTGGCTGTACAAGACCCTTAAGAAATTCCGTTTAAAAATATAACGCAAGTGCCAACGGTATAAAATACTAACGAAATATCGTTATTTACACCTTCTTATTATATTGCGCACTACAATTCCTTCGATCAGGCTTTATTTTGTAAAATTGTTGACAAGCGGCTTTGATTAAAGCTATATTGTTTGCTAATTAAAAATAAACCACCGGTTTGACGGGCAGTAGCCCTGAATAATAATCATTATTTTTAATAGGAGGATTTTATGGCGAAGAAGGCTCTAATTCTCACACTGCTCTTCTTGGCCACCGTACCTCTTGGCTGGTACCTCTCAGATAGCATGGGCATTAT
>PUOQ01000065.1 GCA_003552785.1 Dehalococcoidia bacterium | reverse complement strand
ATACATATGGACACTCACGCAAAGTGAGTGAATATGCTGTATCTATAGCTGAAGAAATGAACCTGCCTGAAAACCAGGTTAATGCTATTCGCGCTGCCGGCCTGCTGCATGATATCGGCAAGATAGGTGTTCCGGATTCCATATTAAACAAGAAAGAAGGCCTCAATGCTAATGAATGGGGTCCTATAAAAACACATCCTGAGATTGGTGTTGAGATACTAAGGCATGTATCAGAACTTGAGGGTTGCCTGCCGCTGATACTTCATCATCATGAACGTTACGACGGAAGGGGGTATCCAGGTGGGTTAAAGGCAGACAGCATCCCTCTGGGCGCACGCATACTCACCATTGCAGATTCGTATGATGCCATGACAACTCCGAGGCCTTATCGTGGCCGTATGAGCTGTCATGACGCTATAGCTGAACTGGAAAAATACTCAGGAGTCCAGTTTGATGCAGAACTGGTCAAGGTTTTTTGCAGGATTTTAAAAATAAACCAGCAGTTTAAATAATATATTAACCTGTGGAGCTATTGCTAGTTATTCACAGCCTGAGCCATTCAGGGTTTTTGGTTGTTTGGTGTATGAATGATATGAATTCATCAAGCAGCCGCAGGTTTTCCCTGGAAGGGTAATACACGCAGTAAAAATTGCGTAATGCGTGGAAGCCTTTGATTTCCAGCCTTTTAATAGTACCCAGTTCCAGGCTTTTTTTAGCGCCGATGCTGGAAATAAATGCTATACCGTTGCCTGCTTCAACTGCTGAGGTAACTGCTCCGGTGTTGGGTAAAACCAATCTGGGCTTGAGTTTATGAAAATCAAACCCGGAATTTGCCATTGATTTTTCAAGACTTTGCCGTGTACCCGAAGTGACTTCCCGGCATATTAAGGCATAATCAAAAAGTTCTTCAAAATGCACTTCTTTCTTTGTTGCCAGCGGATGTGACGGAGAGACGATCAAAATAATCTCGTCGGAAGCGATCCTGAAGCTGGTAAGGCCATCTTTTTCCGGTGGTGTAGAGCCACAAAAACCCAGCTTATAATCTCCGTGCTTGACACTGTCGATTACTGTTATGGAATCCATTACATCCACATGAGCAGTGGTATTTTTATGAAAGGAAGTAAATGCTCCGAGTAAAGGCGGCACCAAAAATTCACCGGGTATAGTACTTGAAGCAATATTTATTTCCCCCACAACGTCGGTTCTGAGTTTGTCAAGGTCATTTTGCAGTTTAACATGTTCGTGGTTGACAAGTTTGGCATATTCCAACAACCTGTTGCCGGCATCGGTTAACCTCAGTTTTTTCTGGCTCCTGTCTATTAGTGTTGCACCAAGGTCTGATTCAAGCTTTTGTATTTGAAAGGAAACAGCCGGTTGACTGATGGATAAATTTTTGGCAACAGCAGAAAAACTACCCAGTCGTACTAACTCGCGAAAAGTGTCAAGATAATCAAGGTTCATTATGGCTCCTCAAATAGCATATAAGATAATCTTATCATAATTGTAAGCTACGGGTTCAGATTCATCAAGTGTTTTGGGGCTGAATAATACTAAAAGTATTGGCAAATCAACTGGCTTTTCTTGCCTGACGCAGCGATTTGAATTATGCGTGCAGGGTAGTATAGAATTTTTATCACCATGACTTTAGATGAATTATGTGTAAACAGCCTGCGCTTCCTTTCCGTGGATTGCGTAGAAAAAGCCCGGTCGGGCCACCCGGGTGCACCTATGGGAATGGCGGCGATGGTTTATACCTTGTGGCAAAAACATTTAAAGCACGATCCAGGTGATCCCTCATGGCCGGACAGGGACCGGTTTGTATTATCGGCCGGACATGCTTCAGCACTGCTTTATTCCCTGCTTCATGTTTACGGGTATTCTTTGCCACTTGAAGAATTAAAGAGTTTTCGCCAGCTTGGCAGTAAAACGCCTGGTCATCCAGAATATGACAGGGAAATGGGCATAGAAACTACCACAGGCCCTCTTGGCCAGGGTGTGGCCAATGCAGTTGGTATGGCCATGGCAGAAAGATGGCTGGCCGGCCATTTCAACCGTCCGGGCTTTGAGATAATAGACCATTACACATATGTGGTGGCCTCCGATGGAGATATGATGGAGGGCGTAGCAGCTGAAGCTGCTTCATTTGCAGGGGCCCAGAAACTTGGCAGGCTTATTTGTCTTTATGACGATAACAAAATTACCATTGAAGGTTCTACCAATCTCACTTTTACCGAAAATGTTGCCGCCAGGTTTCGGGCATATGGCTGGCATGTGATTGAAGATGTTGATGGGCTCGATATTCAGGCAGTCGATTCGGCATTAAAAACTGCTCGCGAAGAAAGTGAAAAACCAAGCCTCATAATATGTTCAACTTTGATAGGGTACGGGTCCCCTGGCAAGGCGGGCACTGCTTCCGCCCATGGTGAGCCGTTGGGCCAGGAGGAAGCTCAGCTTACACGCCAGCAATTAGGCTGGAAGTACGAACCTTTTGAAATACCGGACGAAGCTAGCCAGCAATTTAATATCGCCAAAGAAAGGGGCAAGCACCTAAATAGCAAATGGTCCCAGCTTTTTAAAGAATACAGTACAGTTTATCCCGGCCAAGCCAAAGAATTAACAAAGTGCCTTGAAGGTGAATTACCTCGTGGCTGGAGCGAAGGGGTTAAAAAACTGTTTGAAGGTGAGAGTAAACCGGCAGCAACGCGGGAAGCTTCTGGTATAGTTCTTAATGCTATTGCTAAAAACGTGAATATGCTGATAGGGGGCTCGGCTGACCTGGCCCCTTCGAACAAAACGATCCTGAAAGAAAAGGGGCATTTTAGTCCCGGTGATAGAATGGGCCACAATATCCATTTCGGTGTACGTGAACATGCTATGGGCGCAATTGCAAATGGCTTGAGCTTGCACGGCGGTGTTTTACCCTATATCGCTACCTTTCTTATCTTTTCCGATTATATGCGCCCACCAATCAGGTTGGCTGGCATAATGGGTATAAGGGTGATTTATATTTTTACACACGACTCCATAGGCCTCGGGGAAGATGGGCCCACTCATCAACCGGTGGAGCAACTGATGGGATTGAGGCTTGTTCCTAACCTGGTTACCATACGACCAGCAGATAACCTGGAAACTGCCCAGGCGTGGGAGGTAGCACTTAACCGGCAACGTGGTCCGACTGCACTGGTGCTTACGCGTCAGAAAGTGCCACAGATTCAACATAAGGTGACAAAAGCGGAGGGGGCAGTCGCCCGGGGTGCTTATATAGTGAAGGATACGGAGGAGATGCCTGAACTCATTTTAATTTCCACCGGTTCCGAGGTTCATATAGCACTTGCTGCAGCTGGTATATTAAACGATTCCGGCATTGATGCTAGAGTGGTTTCGATGCCTTCCTGGGAGCTGTTTGATTCTCAGGATGAAGAGTATCGTAATAAAATATTTCCCCCTGAAGTTAGCGCGCGAATATCTATTGAAGCCGGGGTAACTTCAAGCTGGTATAAATATATTGGTGAAAAAGGCATTGCCATTGGCGTTGACCGGTATGGCCTTTCAGCACCATGGGAAGAAGTTTACAGGCATATGGGGATTACAGCCAGTAATATTGTCAAAAAAGCTTTAAAGTTACTGGGAAAAGATTAGGGATTAGCAAGCGAGCTTAATTTCCTGAAGCTAGCTGCCGGGTCGCTTGATAGAAAAATCGCACTGCCTACGCAAATAGAATCAACCCCACTTTCAGCGATCAACTTAAGGTTGGTTTCTTTTACACCGCCGTCAATACCAATTTCCAGTTCAGGAAATCTGGACCTCAAGCTGCGAGCTTTTTCGAGGACACCGGGGATAAATTTTGCACCGTAAAATCCAGGGTTTACCGACATCAGTAAAACACAGTCGATTTCGGAGAGGAGCGGCAGTAAAACTTCTATACCTGTTCGGGGGTTTAGGGCGATTCCGGCTCCAAGTTCAAGTTCGCGACAGGAGTTAATAATGGTTTGGTGATCATCTGTGGCTTCATAGTGAAAAATAACCCTGTCAGCTCCGGCCTTTTTCAAGTCTTTCAGTTCTCTTTCAGGATAAAACATCATCATGTGTGCTTCCCAGCGGACTTCAGGCTTAGTGTGTAATAAACTTGATGGCGGAATACTCCTGGAAGGTACAAAGAGGCCGTCCATGAGGTCTATTTGTACCCAGTTGGAAAATGTGTGTGCCTGACCAAGCAATAACTGAAATTCTTTCAGATCATCGGTCAGTATTGCGGGAACAATCTTAATGCTGCGTTTCATTGTTTTAAAGAAATATAATTACTAATCAAGGGTGCAGATTTCTATATTTCCCCATACTACCATTTTTTTGTTTTTGATGGCGATAGCGCCGTTAATCCCTTCAACACTTTTAATATAATCAATGCCATTATTAATGTCATATTCAGTTACAATTCTATTACATAAAGCTGTTGCCCCTGCATCTGCCAGAATGCTTGATTTGCTGACGACAACTGCTGCATCAGCTTTTCCGTAACTAAAGGAGTGTCCAATTGTACCTGAAGAGGTGCAAACGCCGATCGGCCCTGTGTCAGGGTTAATGACGAGACCGATTCTGCCTGATAGTGGCGAATTACCGGCGAAAATGGAAACGGTGCGTATACGTTTTGTCTTTATGAAAATGTCACCTCCATTTTCAACGATAATTTCATTGGTATATTTAAGTAAATGCTCGCCGGTTAATTGTGCAATGGCTCCGGAGACGCAGGCCATCGGGCCGACCCCGGTTTCGCTGGCAGCTGAGAGCATAAGCTGTACAATATGTGGAGCGAAAATATCATGATCTATGGGCTTTGTGGATGTGGCAAACTCGCTGCGGTTTTTGAAGTAAGTCTTTAATTGAGATCTTAGTTGTTTAACGATCGAAAGGGCAGCTTTGCTCAGGTTTTTTTCAGCCAGTATCAGCAAGTCAGTTTCATCAATGTGTGCCTGAAACTTGACCAGCCCTTCCCCTTTTACAAAGTTACGATAGGTGCGAACTTGATACATTCAATTAAAAATGGAGTTCCATTGCCCTGGGCGGGCAAGCTTTTAAACAGTTGCCGCAAACAATACACTTATCATGATTAAAGAAAATTCGCCGGCTTGCGTCTTCAACCTCAAAAGCTCCGGTTGGGCATACCGTAAGGCAGGCACCGCAATGAGTGCACTTCTCTTCATTCCTGCTAACATTTTGGCTGAGAGGTTCAATTTTGACTCCTGCCCTGGTGAGAAATCGGATTCCCTGGTTGTATGCATCCTTTTCTCCGGAAAGTTCAAGTACAATAAATCCCTCTGAATCTGGAATGATAGACGCCTTTAAAATGTTAAATTGCAAATCAAAGTCCTTGACCAACCGGTAGGCTATTGCTTTTTCTACCAGCTGGGCCGGGAAGTGAAGTACGATTTTCCTTGCTACCTTCAATTTAACACTCCGGTTGGATTAATGGTTATTATTTCTTTCTACAGGGCGGTAATTAAACGGTTTAGTGGCCTCTCCATCTTTAACTCCGGGTATGGGCTTTACCGGCGGGCAAAGCAGGAAGAGCCCACCATTTATCCAGTCCTTTAGGATGTTGGATATTTCAAGTGCCCCGGAATAACTCGAAAGAGATGCGGTAGGTATTTCCTTGTTCATCAGCTGGATGACTCCGCTTTTTAATTGGCCATAGCTGACTTCACCTATAACATCAGAAGTAAATTGGGGATAAGCTTTAGAATAGTCTATTACTGTAGCTATGATATCATGATCGGTTACCGCTGTATATTCAAGTATTTCAGTGCTTAAAACGGGGATGGGAATTCCAATACCTACTGACAGGGACACCCCGTAACCCTGCATGCTTACCCCTCTGAGCCAGCGCGGCTTCATTTGTTTTAGGTCTCCAATAATTGAAAGTGTTCCACTTCCCCTTTTTGGCACTCCGTTTGCCGTTCTTGGTACATCAGGGTTGTGCTGGGTGCCATGCCATGATATATATCCCTCGCCTCCACCCAGGAATATGTGTGAGCCAACTCCGATTGTCTTATAATATGGATCATTCAGCAGGGGGGAAAGCTGACCGGCCGAACAATAAACTGCATTACCTAATCTGGGTTTTAATATACCCAGGTAAGTATAGATGGTTTTATCGGATAGATTAACGGCAACATTATAGTTCTGGTAAGCGTTGCGAAAATTATACAGAACTGCTTCGTTCAGGTCTTTAATGTTTAGCCAGCTTTCCAGTTTTTTTCGGGGGTAACAATCGGTGCCGTAAGAAGAAGCAGATATGCGCACATCTTTACCGGAAACAAGCTCTTCAATGACATGCCCGCCTCCGTAATTAAAGTCCCCGGGGTGTTCTTTGTTTCTTGGATCAGAATCGGGTAACGCAGTTGCCCCCAGCATTACATCTGTAGCAGCAAAGCCAGTATATGCGGGTACATCATTAATAAAAGTTTTACCTGCATCCAGTTTCATGCGGGGTTTCGGGTGCCCGATGTTAAAATAAATACCTGAGGAGCACATTGGGGCAAACGTAGCCGTGGTTACTACATCAATTTCGGTTGCAGCTCGGGCAATGCCTTTATTGCGTACAATGCCGATCACTTCCTCGGCATTTACTGCGACTGCTTTGCCAGCTTTTATCTTTGCATTGATTTCTTCAATCGTTTTTTGCATGGTAGATATTTTAATAAATAGGGATATTTTTAAGAGTAAATCATAATATTTACGAGCCCGACTGTCAATTATAACAGGGTAGCAGGTAAACTTGCATAAAAGTTGAAAAGACAGCACTTGCAAAGTGTAATCTGCGGATTTAAAATTACCGAGATAATAAAAGAAATATTCAAAATGTGGTTTGGTTTTACATAATAAGGAGTGGTTGCACAATCTGGATTTATTGATGTAACTGGGACTGGTAAGGAAGAGTGCCAAATCATCTTTTAAAGCTAATTTAGCATAAGGAGCGGGCATTTGAACATCGATGATATATTAAAAAGAATGGTGGAAATGAGGGCTTCTGACCTTCATTTGCGTGTACCAAGCCCCCCAGTGTTTCGTATTGATGGAGAACTTGTACTTCTGGATGATTTGCCGGCACTTACCATGGATTCTCTTGAGGTTTTGTTTGAGCAGGTTACTACTCCTGAGCAGCGCCAGACATTTTTTAAAGAACATGAACTGGATTTTGCCTACGGTGTTTCAGGGCTGGCAAGATTTCGAGTCAATGTAATGAAGCAACGTGGCTCGCTGAGCATGGCATTCAGGGTTGTGCCGTATAAAATTATGACTATTGATGAATTGGGTTTGCCACAGGTGTGCAAGCAGTTGATACTTAAGCCCCGGGGTATGATACTGGTAACCGGGCCTACCGGCAGCGGTAAATCTACCACCATGGCTGCCATGCTGGATTATTTAAATGAAACAAAGGCGTGTAATGTTATTACCATTGAAGACCCCATAGAATTTCTGCATACCAACAAAAAGTGCCTTATCGCACAACGTGATCTAGGTGATGATACCAGGTCGTTTGATGCTGCACTGATTCATGCATTGAGGCACGACCCAGACTTGATTGTTGTTGGCGAAATGCGGGATGTAGAAACTATGTCTATTGCTATCCGGGCTGCTGAAACCGGGCACCTTGTGATGGGTACTTTGCATACACGTGATTCAGCGCAGACTGTTGATCGTATCATAGACATGTTTCCTCCGGGTCAACAATCGCAAATAAGGCTGCAGGTTTCCCAGAGCATTGAGGCCATTCTTTCCCAGAGCTTGCTTCCAAATATGAGCGGTAAAGGCAGGGTGGCTGCTTTCGAGGTTATGCTTGCCAATGCCGCTGTAAGGAACCTCATTCGAGATGGAAAAACTTATGAGCTTCCCAATGTAATACAGCTTAATAATAAAGAGCAAATGCAGACTCTGGACCAATCCCTTGCCGAGCTGGTAAGTAAAGGCCTTGCATCAAAAGAGGAAGCTCTGGGTAAAAGCTCCAATCCGGAAAGATTGAAGAAAATGTTTCAGTTTAATTCGGCCAAAGGAGGCTACCCCGGTTTTGAAAATTAGTATAAATATCTGCCGGGTATAATGGGGATGTGTTAGCAGGGGAAATGTTATCCGTTTTAGCCGGTAGAATTAATACCCAAATAATCGGCAAAACCATTATGGTATATCAATCCTTGCCTTCTACTATGGATAAAGCACGCGACGAAGCATGGAAAATCGACAGTGAAGGCCTGGTGGTGGTTGCGCTTGAACAGACTGAAGGGCGTGGCCGAATGGCTCGTAAATGGATTACTGGCAAGGGTGGCCTGGCGGTTTCTGTGTTGTTAAAACCAGATATTCGT
>PUOQ01000067.1 GCA_003552785.1 Dehalococcoidia bacterium | reverse complement strand
TTAATGCAAGCTTTAAAATATGTTCCAATTATGAGCCTCCTATGAGGCATTGTTGAATGCGTATATGTGGGCTTCCGTTAGAAACGGGTAACGGGGATTGTCCACCTTTGCCACAGCCACCACCCTGGTTCATTGTCAGATCGTTGCCGATGGCATCTATGTTTTTGAGCGTTGTAAAGAGGTTGCCGGTTAATACAACCGGCTTTAACAGCTCGGCCACTTGGCCGTTTCTAATCATATAGGCTTCGCCACCAGAAAAGGTAAACATCTCCATACTGGTAGTGCCGCCGTACCAGTTTTTAACATAAATGCCTTCTTTTATATCACTAAGCATATCTTCAAAAGTAGTTTCTCCAGGTTCAATATAGGTGTTGGTCATTCTCACTATAGGCTGATGACGATAACTTATAGTGCGGGCGTTGCCGGAAGGTTTTTCACCCATGGCAGCTGCTGTTTCTCTGGAGTGCAGCCTGCCAACGAGCTCACCCTCTTTTATCAAATAAGTTTTTTGTGTTGCCACGCCTTCATCGTCATACAGGTAGCTTCCCCTTAAGCCCGGCATTATGCCGCTATCTACGATATTCAGTTTATCCCAGCCAAAAACTTTACCCAAAGTCATGATTTCACGAATGCGTTCGTTTTCATATACAAAATCAGCCTCAGAAAGGTGGCCGAAAGCTTCATGGGTAAAAACACCGGCCAATATCGGGTCAAGAACCACCGTGTATTCACCGCCTTTTGCCCGGGGCGCCTTGAGCAGTGCCACTGCTTTATCAGCAATCTCTTTAACATCATTCTCAAGACCTTTTAGCTGTTCAAAATCTCCAATTGAGCCAAGGCTTATGCCTGATTGTTGTACATCGCCATTTTTACCGGCTACAGCACTGATCCTCAGATTAATATCAGCTCTTGACTGGTCGATAAAGCTGCCCTCAGTATTTATGAACATAGTTTGTTTGTAGCTGTCTCCGTAACCTATAAACGAAGTATTCAAAGGCGCTGACTGCCACATGATCTGGTTATAGCTATCAAGCAGCTCCTTTTTGTCCTTCAAGCTGATAAGCCGTGGATCATATTCGGGTAAAGGGCCTTTCAGGGTTACCGGTTCTACAAAAGATATATTACTCTGGCTGCTGCCGGCCAGCCTGGCACCTTCGCGGGCTCTGACCAGAGCGGTTTCCAGCTTATCAAACCGGTTAAAGCTGGAAAACCCCCAGCCTCCTTTATAAAGAACCCGGATATTGCCACCGGTCGATGTAGTTTCAGCAACAGTTTCGAGTTCACGCCCGCGGTAACTTAAACGACTTGATTGATTGCTTTCAAGGCGGGCTTCCACATAGTCGGCATCAGTATTATTGATGAGTTTTTTAAGATCTTGAGCAATTTCTTCAATATGTGGCAAAGGAGAATCTCCGATGAATTTAATTTAGGAATCAGTTTAGTTTAACGGCCTTGCAAAGAGTTGTCAATCTTGATATAATAACAATCGTTAACGCTGATTAGTTTTAACGCTTACGGTTTGGCGTTGACGCCCCCTTAGGAAATATGATAATATATCTTTTGCCCTAAGAGCAGTACTTTAACAACTGGATAGCGGAAGAAAGTTAAAACCCTAACAATTTTTCGAAGAGTTTGATCCTGGCTCAGGATAAACGCTGGCGGTGTGCATTATGCATGCAAGTCGAACGGTTTTTCCCGCAAGGGAAGAATAGTGGCAGACGGGTGAGTAACACGTAAGCAACCTGCCCTTAAGTGGGGAATAACTCCGGGAAACCGGAGCTAATACCGCATGTGATGGCTTTTCTACGGGAGAGTCATTAAAGCCGTAAGGCGCTTAAGGAGGGGCTTGCGGCCGATTAGTTTGTTGGTAGGGTAACGGCCTACCAAGACTACGATCGGTAGCTGGTCTGAGAGGACGATCAGCCACACTGGGACTGAGACACGGCCCAGACTCCTACGGGAGGCAGCAGCAAGGAATTTTGGGCAATGGGCGAAAGCCTGACCCAGCAACACCGCGTGAGGGATGAAGGCCTTCGGGTCGTAAACCTCTTTTCTCAGGGAAGAATAGTGACGGTACCTGAGGAATAAGCTTCGGCGAACTACGTGCCAGCAGCCGCGGTAATACGTAGGAAGCGAGCGTTATCCGGAATTACTGGGCGTAAAGCGCGCGTAGGTGGTCTTTCAAGTCGAATGTGAAATCTCCCGGCTCAACCGGGAAGGGTCATTCGAAACTGGGAGACTAGAGAGCAGCAGGGGGAAGCGGAATTCCCGGTGTAGTAGTGAAATGCGTAGATATCGGGAGGAACACCAGTGGCGAAGGCGGCTTCCTGGGCTGTTTCTGACACTGAGGCGCGAAAGTGTGGGTAGCGAACAGAATTAGAGACTCTGGTAGTCCACACCGTAAACGATGGGTACTAGGTATAGGGAGTATCGACCCTCTTTGTGCCGAAGCTAACGCTTTAAGTACCCCGCCTGGGGACTACGGCCGCAAGGCTAAAACTCAAAGGAATTGACGGGGGCCCGCACAAGCAGCGGAGCGTGTGGTTTAATTCGATGCAACACGAAAAACCTTACCAGGGCTTGACATGCCGGAAGTAGAAACCTGAAAAGGCGACCAACTGTTAAGTCAGTAGCCGGCACAGGTGCTGCATGGCTGTCGTCAGCTCGTGCCGTGAGGTGTATGGTTAAGTCCTACAACGAGCGCAACCCTCGTTGCTAGTTATATTCTCTAGCGAGACTGCCCCGCAAAACGGGGAGGAAGGTGAGGATGACGTCAAGTCAGCATGGCCCTTATGTCCTGGGCTACACACACGCTACAATGGGTGGTACAACGGGTTGCGACATGGCAACATGTAGCTAATCCCCAAAGCCATCCTCAGTCCAGATTGCAGGCTGAAACTCGCCTGCATGAAGTAGGAGTTGCTAGTAACCGCATATCAGCATGGTGCGGTGAATACGTTCTCGGGCCTTGTACACACCGCCCGTCAAGTCATGAAAGCCGGTAATACCTGAAGTCGACGAGCTAACCCGCAAGGGAGGCAGTCGCCGAGGGTAGGACTGGTGATTGGGACTAAGTCGTAACAAGGTAGCCGTAGCGGAAGCTGCGGCTGGATCACCTCCTTTCTAGGGAGAAAGGCCCTTTTGGCCAAACTTCCAGGTCGATCTCCATTTATTCGGAGTTTAGCTTTCTTTCTTCCGCTATCCAGTGGTTAAGGGCTGTTTTTTGAGCAGCAAGACTATGAAACATCGCACTTTGCGGATAGTAGCATATACTCTCAGCGTCCTCGCAATAATATTTCTCATTTGTGGCATCGTAGCTTCCATTATCATAGCCGTTAAAGCAGCTACGCCCACGGCACAGGTCACGTTCCTTCTTGTTGGTTTTATTGTAACTGCAATAAACGCAATGCTTTTACTTGGTGCATCAAAACTGATATACTTGTTTTTAAGTTTTGAGGAGCATCTAGGTCAGATCAACCGGGCACTCAAGCAGGCCGAATACACAAATATAGACTCACGCGCGGGCCACTAGCTCAGCTGGTTAGAGCACAGTCCTGATAAGACTGGGGTCTCTGGTTCGAATCCAGAGTGGCCCATTTCCTTATATCAAATACCCATAAGAAAAAGTCAGTATGTATATTAATAGGCTCCTAGAGGTGCAATCCTTTACATCAATTCGCTTTTAAAGAATAATAATTTATTGGATTAATGCTGCAACCTAAGCCCAAAAAGGGTAGTTTAAGCGGCAGAATCATGTTAAAATAGAAACATAGCTATCAATAAAGGAGATATATACTCCGGTAGAGTTTAAGTAAATTAATTTAAAAGGAGGAAGATCAATGGACAAGGAAAAAAGCACTGGATTTGCTGTTGGATTGTTGACCGGGGCTGCACTTGGTCTGGCAGTCGGTATACTTTACGCACCTCGCTCCGGCGCCGAGACGAGAGCAATGATGATGGAAAGAACTGAAGAGGCAAAGCACAAAGCAAGGGAAATTGTGCAGGAGGCCAGAGAAAGAGCGAAGAAAATCGTTGAGGATGCCAGAGGCCAGGCTATAAAGGAAAAAGAAGAGGCAAAGTAGTACGGCACCAGGCCCGGGCGAGTCAGCCGCTAAAAAATTACCACTTGCCCGGGCTTCACAGCTTATAAAGCCCCTGTTTAAATATTGCGGTATATTTGTATCCTGATATCGGAGCCTGGCTGCTGTATTGTTTGGTTTAGCCCCGCACTAATTTTTTACCAGCTTCACCTTTTTATAATCGTTTGTTAACCTCTCGTTGGTTTATGCGTTTCCCCAATGGATTACCTTAAATTCTCCAGAAAGCAGATGTAGTTACAACCCGTTGAGGCGATGGTTGCGCTAGCTGAATTGCTTCCACTGGCAGTTTGAATGTCAATTATTTTTATTACTTTGGAATACTCGACATATTCAGGCAGTAATTCCGGAAATATGTTTGGTGCATTGCTAAAATAATCTACATTGAAACAGGCAGCAGCGTCGTCTGGATACAGGGGAAGGTAAAGAATTTCAGCTTCGACCAGGTCAAGAAAGAAATGGGTTCCATAAGAAACTTCCGGGGTTAGGCCTGCTTTTTCGTATGCCATTTCTACCAGGGCCGAGATGCCTGCAATGTCAGAAAACTTGACGTTTATTCCAAGTTCAGCATTGTTTGAACCCCACCTGCCAGGCCCCATTAACATTGTTTTCCCCGGCATGCTTGCCAGAATATTGTTTAGTTTGCCGATAATGCGACCCAGAGATTGTTTCCTGGTCATGGAATTCATGCTGGCATATCCCAAAGGATCAATATAGACAATATAAACGATGCCGTCCAGGGTGCCTGAACCGATTGCCCGGTTTGATTTAAAAAGGACAGTGTTATTACTGACTTTTTCTAACCTGTTTGAGTCCGGAGAAGCTAATCTGGGCAACCTTAATGACCGGCACTGTAGTAGATTTATGGTTAAATCGTCATTATTATCGACATGGGCGGTAAACTCTATGTCTACCGGCTGGCCCCATGCTTCCTCCAGTATGCTTACCAGGCCATCCATGGTATCAACGAAACGGGTGCGCTTGATAAGTTCGCGAAATGTTAATTTGAAACCTTCTTGCCAGTCATCGATACTTGACAAAATTTGCTCGTAACCTTCCTTAAAATTGGATCCAAACAAGTACTGGTTGGGGTAGCAATTCTTTAAAAGGACCGTATCAACCGGTTTTGTAACGAACTGGTTGACTTCTAAGTCTATAAGGTCGATATATTTTTGTGAATAGTAATCAATTTGCTCAGGCGCCTCTGGCCTGAGTTCAGGTGCGCTTATTGCAACCATGCGAGGATAATCCCCGCTGATGCGGTTTACCGCTCGTGTCCCCAGGCCGAAGACCAGCCGAATCATTCCCTTGTAGGGGTCTATTCGGCTGGTCCATGCATAAAGATTCCGGGAAAATGCTACACCGGCCAGAGTCGGGAAAAAGTATTTTTTAAAAGGCATGCCTGAAACCCGTTGTACTAAAATGGCCATTTGCTCATCGCCTTCTGTAATGTTCATTTTTTTACGATAAGAAAGCACATCTGGATTTAACGCACTGGCGAAAACAAGCTTAACCGCTTTTAGAAAGTTTTCCAGGCGTTCATCCGGATCGCCCTGATTGGCGCAGAATTCGCTGCGGTATTTACCGGCATACGCATGCTCAAAACCATCTTCTAGAAGGCTGCTTGAACGAACTATTATTGGTGCCTGGCCGTAATGCTCCAGCATATCGCGGAATTGTTCGATTGTTTCTTCTGGAAATTTGCCTTTTAAAAAAGCGCGTTCAATATTTTCGAATTCATCATTATCCATCACCGGGTTTTTGGATATATTCAATCTCAAACGAAAAAGGTTGTTGTTTACCAGAAAAGAAAAAAATACGTCTGAACCGATGTAAAATGAATCATGTTTTTCAAGCCTTAACGAAAAGTCAGCATCCAGCATGGCGCTTATTATGTTACTTGCTATCAACATTCCGGCTGCTTTGCCCCCGATTTGACCTGAGCCGATAACTCTACTTCTGATGTCGATAAGGTCCTCCAGTGTCAGGTAATCTTCTGACAACCTGGTCATTTTAGCGTGGCTACCAAAAAGCATACTTGCCAATTCGTTTTTAAGAGCAGTGATTTCAGGCGAGGGATTTTCTAATAAACCTTCATCTCTATATAGAACGAGCTTTTTAAAGACAGCGTTCCAGGGAGAATCAGAGTCTGGCAGCGTGCGCACGAGATGTTTGCCTGAAGCAGTTATAGCTGCTGATGCATCCATGCTTGTGGTCATTGGTTTCCATTCATGGTTGGTTGCCAGGTGGGGCAAAAACATATGTTGCGAATACCGTTGCCAGACTTTTAGTGGGTGAATATAGGTATCACTGCCGGTGTTGTAAATACTGATAAGTATCTGGGTGGTTGTTTTTATTTTGGCAATAGTGGCATAGTCGTGATAATTATTTGTGATGGAGAAATATGCAATGGACTCCTTTTCATAAATTAAAGGACATGTTATCTGGTAGAAGTCGGCCAGCAACTCATCAGTTGACCAGGTGTCGACCAGTGCAGAAAGATTGTCAAAAATATAATAGGCTTTACTGCCATTAGCTTCAATAACTTCATGAATTTTACGGCTGAAATAGTCAAAACCCTCCGCAGGGTTAATCTCTAAGGTGGCAAGGCCAGCTAAACCTGGTAATAAAGATGCGCCTTGTGAAAATTTAAAATAAATACACCCCCTGCCTTTTTTTAATGTCTGGCGGGCAAACAGGTGAGCAAATTTTGAGTATTCATCATCCCGTTCTGTCAGCCAGACAACATTATCACCTTTTTGAAGGCCCTGTAATAAATCATCCAGCTGATTGGAGCCGCTGCCGATAGTTTTTTGAACGATCGATGTCATTTATGATCTCCTGATACGGATCAAGCGTAGTAAAGCGTAGGCAAATAAAGAGTATTAACGGCAACATACTGCCGTATTAAAAACCTACCACACTCGTGCGAAAGTGTCAATAATGCTATTATGTTGCCGTAACAGCTGCGATTAATGCGGGCAAAATAAATTCATTTACCACCATATCTACCCCCTGATGGATGGAATGGGGTGCTGCCTGAAATTAGCTGGCAACAGGCAGTGTGGCACCACGGTGGTGTTGGCGGCTTACCGGGATGTTGTTTGTGCGGGTGATTCCCGGCAAAAACGTATTATTTCAGCAAAATTATTTATCTTTGATAAATTATTGTTTTCTAAAAATCCGTCATAAGTAAGGCTTATCCATGGCTTGGAATAGATGGTGCTAAACTTCTCTGCCATAGATGCAACGATTCCGCCCGGCATGCACCCATGCGGCATTACCGATATGACCCCTGCAAAGTCAGGACTTTTTATCCATTCAATTCCGCTGCCCAGGCTTAAAACAGCCTCACTGCCGCATCTGGGGGAAAGATAACGCCGGGAAATATTTATAACTTCTTCGACTGAGGGCTCCCTGCCGTTTAAAGCGTTTTTTAGCGGTCTGGTAATTTGATGTTCATCATATTTTTGGACATGTTTTTTTATGAAACCGGTAAGTATGCCCTTAATGTCCCTGTCTTGCAGGGCGTCTTCAATATTTCGAAGAGTGATGTATTTTAACCATTCACTCATAGGAGAAACTATTACTTCCAACCCGGCTTTCTCACATGCTCGTATAAGATGATTGTTTGAGAAGCGGTTGGCACGTAAAAATATTTCACCGTTTATACCCACCAGCGGCTTTGGTGGCAAACCACGGTCGACATGCGAATAGAATTCCCTGCCGGCTTCTTCAAGAAGGTAGTCGTATTTCTTTCCTTCAACGATGTTTCTGCATATTTTTTCCAGGAAGTTGTCAAAAAGGTCTTCAGCGGTTTCAGCGTTTGCGGTATAAGGCCGGCATTGCCACAAAAGCCGCTCCAGGTGGTCTGTGGCTACAAAACCCTTCCAGGCTATTCTTTCAAAGTCCGGACCCAGATTCAGGTCGCGGTAGCCTTTGTTGGATACGGTTGAGCACATTGGCATTTCAAATCCGGCTTCTCTCAAAATCCTTTCCTGCTCAATTGCGTATTTACCCAGCCTGCAGGGGCCATATGAACCGGGCATAAATCCCTGTACGTTAGTTACGCCCGGGTTTTCATAACAAAAACGGAGAAATCCTCCCAGGGTAACACGGTATGGCAGGCACTCGGTGCCCGCAGTAACTTCGCTTGCATATAACATGTCAACTTCTTCTGGTTCTGGTAAAACTTGTGCATCAACCCCATAGTGCTGCATGGCGGCACAAAGTATTCTGGCATGAGTAGACATATTGGGTATCAATAGTTTGTTATTCAGCGCAATATTGGATGTTG
>PUOQ01000114.1 GCA_003552785.1 Dehalococcoidia bacterium | reverse complement strand
GGGTAAAATACTGGGGGTAAGCCTTCTTTCTTACATCCTGACACTGCTGGCAATGGTTTTTATGATTGTTATCGCCAACGTACGCAGTGAAAACCTGGTTTTTCCAGGGATGCCAGTTGTGGTACATATCTTCATTGTCGTTCCGGTTTTTATCGGAGCTTTCGTGGGGTTAAATGGTCTTGCCCAGCTGGCACTGGGCATGAGAGAAAACCGTTTTGTTGGTTTTATTCTTTTTGTACCCCTGTTTGCCGGGCTTTACGGAATTGGCATGAGCATCGGAGCAGTCACCGAAATAACCTGGCTTTATATAGGTCTGACTTTTGCCGCTGCTTTCCTTTTAATTTGCCTGGCCGCCTTTTTAATTCGCTTCCTGTCCAAAGAGCGCATTATTACCACACTGAGTTAAAATCTGTTACAATAACCCAAATCTGGCATTTTCATTTATTTGAGGTGAAGCAATGCTAAATCAGGTCTTAAGACTGCTTGAAGACGATGGGCGGTTAACGCCGGCACAAATTGCAACCATGCTCAATACCAGCGAGTCGGAAATAGAGAAACTGATCTCAAAAGCCGAAGAGGGTGGTTTAATTCTAAAATACAAAGCTGTGGTCAACTGGGACAAACTTGAAGAAGAACAGGTTTGGGCGATTATCGAGGTGAAGGTAACGCCGCAGATGAAGGCCGGTTTCGATGCCATCGCGGAGCGCATTTACCATTTCCCGGAAGCCCGAACTGTGATGCTTGTTTCCGGAGCTTATGACTTTGCCGTTGTGGTAACTGCCCGCAACCTTCACGAGGTATCTAATTTTGTTACCCATAAACTGGCGCCGATCGAAGGAGTCCAGGGTACAACAACCCACTTTCTGTTAAAGCGCTATAAGGAAGACGGAGTCATTCTGAACGACTCAGGAGACAGCCGCCGTCAGAAAGTAGTTCTTTAAACACTTTTAATTCTTAGTGGGAGATTTTGGTGGCTTTTAATACGAAAACACAAAATAAACAGCAGCCAGACCTTATTTCAAACAGGGTCAGCAGCATAGCGCCATCCGGAATCCGCAGGTTTTTCGACCTGCTTGCCTCGATGGACGATGTAATCTCCCTGGGTATAGGCGAACCGGATTACCCTACCCCGTATCATGTTCGCGAAGCGGCAATTTCTTCCATTGAAAAAGGTTACACCAACTACACTTCCAATAGCGGTATGCCGGAACTGCGCCAGGAGCTTTCGGTATACCTGGAAAAGTTATACAACCTGGATTATAACCCGGAAAACCAGATTCTCGTAACCGTTGGTGTAAGCGAAGGTATGGACCTTGCTGCCCGTGCCCTGCTCAATCCGGGCGATGAAGTTTTAATCCCCGATCCCTGTTATGTGTCCTATGCCCCATGCGTAGTCCTTTCTGGGGGGCAGCCGGTAATGATACCGACGTGTGAAGAAAACCGTTTTGAAATTTCGGCTGAAACGGTTGAAAGCCTTATAACAGATAAAACCAGAGCAATCATACTCGGCTATCCGGCCAATCCAACCGGGGCTGTAATGCCTCGAGAAAAACTGCTTGAAGTCGCTGAGCTGGCATGCCGCCATGACCTTATTGTTATTTCAGACGAAATATACTCACAGCTGGTGTATGAAGGAGAGCATACCTGCGTGGCAACTCTGCCGGGAATGAAGGACCGAACAGTTTTCCTGGGAGGCTTTTCTAAAGCCTATGCCATGACAGGCTGGCGTATTGGATATGCGGTCGCCAATGAACATATTATTGGCGCCATGACCAAGATCCACCAGTACACCATAATGAGCGCTCCTACAATGAGCCAGGTAGCTGCCATAGAGGCACTTAAAAACGGAGAGGAAAGTGCTGCCGAAATGGTGGCTGATTATGACCGCAGACGCCTGATAATGGTCAAAGGCCTGTGTGATATCGGCCTCTCTTGCTTTAAACCGCAGGGCGCTTTTTATGCCTTCCCCTCCGTAAAAAATACCGGTATGACATCAGAGGAGTTTGCCCAGAAGCTACTCATCGAAGAAAAGGTGGCCGTTGTACCCGGCAACGCTTTCGGGCGGTGCGGTGAAGGTTATGTTCGCTGCTGCTATGCAACTTCACTTAAAGAGCTCCACAAGGCACTTGAGAGAATGGAGGCATTTATAAACAGGTACAAAGCCAGGAATTAATACCCGGTTTTCAATCAGCAGGCCTAGATAAGCTTGAGCCTTTGACGCACCTCTTCCATGGTGGAACGCGCAATAACCCGTGCCTTTTCTGCACCTGTTTCCAGGACCTCTTTTACATAGTCGGGGCTTTGCTCAAGCTCCCGGCGGCGCTCCCGAATAGGTTCCAGCTCCTGGTTTATGCTTTCAGCCAGTTTCTTCTTGCAATCAACACAACCAATTCCGGCCTTGCGGCACTCCCGGTTGATTTCTGCTGCTTCCCGGGGGTTGAAATATTCATGCAAACGATAAACGTTGCATATTTCCGGGTTGCCGGGATCAGAGCGAAATTTTCGACCCGGGTCGGTTACGGCGCTCATTATCTTCTTTGCCGTCTCCTCTCGGGAAAGAGCCAGCTCTATGACATTGCCTGCCTGCTTGCTCATTTTGCCACCATCAAGCCCCATCACCACCGGAAAGCGGGTAAGCCTGCCTTCAGGTTCGGGGAATGTCGGGCCAAACTGAGCATTAAACCGCCGGACTATTTCGCGGGCAAGCTCCAGATGGGGCATCTGATCCTGCCCTACCGGTACAACCCCGGCTTTATACAATAAGATATCCGCCGTCATAAGTACCGGATAACCAACCAGTCCGTAATTTACATTGTGCGGCTGAAGCTTGGCTTTTTCTTTGAAAGTAGGCACCCTTAACAGCCAGCTCAAAGGAGTTACCATTGAAAGAAATGTGTTAAGCTCTGCAACTTCCGACACCTTTGACTGAACAAATAAAATGCTCTTTTCAGGGTCCACCCCGCCTGCCATTATATCCAGCACCATTTCATGTGTTAAGGCGCCCAGGTTGGATGTGTCTTCAATGGAAGTAAGGGCATGAATATCAACCACACAATAAACACAATCAAACTCGTCTTGCAGTTGAGCCCAGTTTTTTAGCGCCCCAAGATAATTACCGATGTGCAACCTTCCTGTAGGGCGCATTCCGGAAAAAATGCGTTGTTTCATGTTTCTCCTCTGTCAGGTAGTATTGGAGTCTATCACAAAGCTAAATTAGGCGGCAAATTACCATTTTGACAGGCCCGGAAAAAATTTACTGCCCTGCCATCATGGCAATAATTTATCTATCCTGAAAGTTCTTTTAAATACTTTATAACATTATTTATTGTGTCATCATCAGTTGACGCTCCGGCGGTAACACCCACTCTTTGCCTGCCCTCAAGAACAGATGGGAATACTTCAGATGCAGTTTCAATCAGGCAGGTTTCTGTTACCGCTCCGCATAATTCCTTCAAATGGCGGGTATTGGCACTATGCCGACCCCCTATAACAAAAACCAGGTCGCACCTCCCGGCCATATCAAGCGTCTCTGCCTGGCGCTTTCGGCTGTCATGACATATGGTGTCAATGATGCGCACCTCGGCATCTTTAAATAATTTCGAGTTTACCAGTGAAGCCACAAAAGCGGCAAAACGATCGGGTATCTGGGTCGTCTGGGAAACAATGCCGATTTTGCGCGGCAAAGAAACATTTTGCAACAAACTTTCCACATCCAGCGTTGCAATACCCTGTTCTGCAGCCCATCCGAGTATACCCTTTACTTCAACATGATCTGCATCACCAAATACCACCACGTAAAACCCAGACTGATGCAATCTTGAGGCGGCCTGCTGAGCCCGTGACACATAAGGGCAGGTGGTATCAATTATGCCGACATTGCGCGACTTAATTTCCTCAATAACTCTGGGGCCAACGCCATGAGCACTTATCACCACCACATCTCCGGTTATTGATTCAACTGAATCAACCACCTTTACACCGTTTTCGTCCAGCCGCCTCTGCACCTGCCGGTTATGAACCAGTGCACCCAGTGTCTGCACTCCATTGCGCTCATTCGAAACCTGTATAACTCGCTCAATAGCCCGCCGAACCCCCTGGCAAAAACCCATGGAAGCAGGGGTTAATAATTCGAATGCCACTTCCTGCCAAGCCCTTCTTTCATTACAACTAGATTATAACCCTTAAATCCTGCGTATGCCAAAAAACGTCAGGTTATAATTTAACCCGGACTAAGGAAAGCATTTTGACCGGTGTTTGACTTTAATCGTGGCGCCAATCTAGAATAGCAATAAGCTAAAATGTAATTTTTGTTCCCGGAAAAAGGGGCAGGGTATTTATAGATAGCATTAACAGGAGTAATAGTTAAATGAAGTTTTTGGCAAGGCTTCTTGCAACCGGGCTGGTAATATCGGTCATAATAGCTGCATTTCCAGCTTGCACACTGGGGCAACCATCATACATAGAAGGGACTGTGACCATCCTGCCCAAACCCGAGGAGGGGGAAAGCCCTCCTATCGCTTTTTCGGCCTGCCAGGTTATGATTTATGAAACCCAGACTGGCAAGCTTTCGCAGGTAGTCAGCCTGGACGACAGCGGGTTTTACCGGGCCGAAGTCCGCCCGGGCAATTATGTAGTAGACCTGTACCGGATGGGCAGTATTGGAAGAGCAGAAGGTATGCCGGTAGTTGTTGAAGCAAAAAGCGGAACCACAATGTTGCTAGACATTACTCTGGACACAGGTAGGCGCTAATAAGGAGGCAGAGTCATGAGAAGACTCGCGGTTACAATTTCCCTGCTTATGGTAATATTACTGGCACTTGCTGGCTGTGGCGGACGCACCAGCGAAGTGGGTGCAGTGCTTGACTATGGTTTCCCCCTTGCTCCGGGGCAAAAAGCAGTTCTATTCGGCCATGGCCTTGAAATTGAATTTTTAGATATCCTTGAAGACAGCCGCTGCCCGGCGGATGCAGAATGCACCTGGCCTGGCAGAATAAGCGTTATGATTGAGCTAAGAGACAGCCAGGATGAGTACAAAATGGTGCTGGTGCAACCCGGGTTATCGGATGATTATGAAGAAGAAATTTACAAGGAATACCGCCTGCGCTACAAAGTAACACCGTACCCTGAAAAAAATGCTGAAATAGAAAGGGAGGATTACCGCTTACTGCTTACGATAAGTAAAAAATAACCCGATTTGCCCAATAAGCCCTAACCTTTTTCAAATCTCCAGCGTTATAATAACCGACTCAACAATACAGGGAGGGCTGAAATGGAGAAAATGGTTGAACTCTGGCGGAGAATGGTATTTAATATTCGGTGGACTTTTATGTCACCTGAGAAAAGGTATGCATATTTGTGGTGCAGAACTAAAAACCGTGTATAATATAAAGGGAGTTGAACACTACCTTGGAGGAAAATATGGACGCCAAAACTAAAAATGGACTGCTGGTCCTTACTGGAGCTCTGGTAGTAGGTGGCTTTGTAATGTCCCCGGCGGGGCGTAAGATGATATCCCGTGCCAAGTGGCGCATGATGAGCCCTGAAAAACGCTATGCCTATCTTTGGGAGCGGACCAGGAAAAGCCTGTATGCTTCACCTTCAAAGGCAAGGGTCTAAAAATGACCTGCGGCCTGCTTTTCGGGTATAAACGTGCCGCCCTTCATCCGCGAGCCATTTTCTCGTGCACTGAACGCGTTATCCGCCTAAAGGAGACAACTGGGAATAACTGAGTAAAACAGCTTAATATTTACAGGGTTTTTCAAATGGAAACCGCTCCACCAGTATTTTGGAGCGGTTTATTTTATCCCTATACTGCCAGTGCCATTACACCCCGGACACTGCTTGTAGCCCATTTTATCCGGCCGGGTTAGCGGAGCCTTTGGATTGGCCCCAAGAGGCAGGCTCTTGGGCACTTTTCCAGTACCACCGCACCTCGGGCATTTTGAAAGTATTGACATTCCGTTATTCATCTCAACCTTTTAAGGTGATTATACACTAAAACCAGTTAAATAAACACGTTTTTTGAACTTAAAAACCGAACGCTTAAAAATTTTTAAAAACGTTCCGGCCACCAGTATTTCAAGCGCCTGGTTACTTCAGCCTCAAAACCCTGGTCTCCTGGCTGGTAATACCTTCTGTTCTTGAGAGAATCCGGCAAATTTTGCTGACGCACAAAATGCCCTTTATAGTGATGAGCGTATTTATAACCCTCGCCATAACCGCTTTCCTTCATAAGGCTGGTAACCGCGTTTCTTAGGTGGAGCGGTACCGGTTCATCGCCAGCTTTAGAAATATCTGAGGCGGCCTCGTTATAAGCAGCATAAAGAGAATTGCTCTTGGGTGCAACAGCCAGGTAAACTACCGCCTGGGCCAGTGCCAGCCGTGCTTCAGGCATGCCAACAAAGTGAACTGCCTGCTGGGCTGACATGGCAATCACCAGTGCCTGCGGGTCTGCCATGCCTATATCTTCAGAGGCAAAACGGATAAGGCGGCGGGCTATATACAGCGGATCTTCACCGGCTTCTACCATGCGCACCAGCCAGTAAATAGCAGCGTCAGGGTCGCTTCCCCGCATGGTTTTGTGCAACGCAGATATTGTGTCGTAGTGATAACTTCCATCTTTGTCATACTTAAGTGCCCGGTGCTGGACGACATCTTCAATTATACTGATGGTGATACGCCTTTCACCCTGATCGCCGGGGTCAACACTGCTGGCAGCCATTTCAAGGTAATTCAAGGCCTGCCTGGCGTCATGATCAGCCATCGACACCAGGTAACCAAAAGCGTCCTCGTCAATGCTTATATTTAACTTGCCCAGGCCTTTTAATGAATCTTTAACCGCTCTTAATATAATGGCACGGATTTCATCATCGTTTAAAGACCTGAGCGTAATAACCTGGCAACGTGAAAGCAAAGGAGAAACAACCTCAAAAGAAGGGTTCTCAGTAGTAGCTCCGATTAAAGTTACCGTTCCATCTTCCACAAAAGGTAAAATTGCATCCTGCTGTGCTTTGTTGAAGCGGTGTATTTCATCTATAAAAAGTACTGTTTTCTGGCCTGTCAGTCCCAGCCTTTTTTCAGCCTCGTTTACAACTTTCCTCAGGTCAGCAACGCCGGAGCTAACAGCAGAAACCGCAGAAAAATAAGATTTAGTTGTAAGTGCAATAATACTTGCCAGCGTAGTCTTTCCGCTTCCAGGAGGGCCCCAGAAAATAACTGAGGGCAATCTGTCTGCTTCAATGGAACGCCTGAAGGCACTTTCAGGCCCGGTTACGTGCTCCTGGCCAATAAATTCATCAAATCCGGCCGGGCGCATACGCGCTGCCAGTGGAGCACCCCTGTCTTTTAAATCTTTACCTCTTTCGCCAAACATATCCTGCATAAGCTCTACCGTGTTTGCTTTTGAATAATTGAAGCAACTTCTTGAGGGTTGCGGCTGGAAAAACAAAGCTTGCCATATTTACCTTCTTTCAGTTTTAGCTCAACTACAGGAGCGCCCCAGATATTATAAACAATATACTGCCTGCCACCGGACCAGCCCCACCTGAGCCCCCAGCCCCCATACCGAAGCCCGGGCCTTTGAATAATCTTCAAACCGGCTATATTATTCCAGGCCTGAAACTGTTTGAAGCGTCCGTACCTGGCCTCAACCCCCGCTCCGGTCATGGTTATTACCAGTTCCCGGAAGTTTAAAACCAGCCAGGTTATAAAAGCAAAAAGGGAAAACATAATGAACCAGAACCACCCGGGGGAACCATCTATGGTATTTCCAGGATGCAACAAACTATAAACCATAAAACCGAAAAACAGTACCGCCAAACCTGCCATTAAAAAGACGAGTAATTTAAATCCGGGAAGCGGAAGCCTTTCTTCATAGATTGAATCACGGTATAATATTTGCTTCATTTAACTCCTGCTTGCAGCCTGGTAAACCAGATGCTTGCTTTACGCCAGCCGCATTAAGAAGGCATCCATATCTGTTTAGCTTCTACCAGCTCAACATCCCCGGAAAGGTTTAAGGGAGAAGAGGATTTGGTAAAGAAGGAGAGGCCTTTATAGCCGGTCAAATACTGGTAGTTTTTATTGATAAATCCGCCAGTTGCCATTACTACCAGTGGTTTTGAATTTTTTGAGAGAATAATTTTAAAATCTTGCGGCTCGACTCTTACTATCGAACCAGAAGCCTTAACCGCCTGTGCCATTGCCGCATAGGCCGCAGCGACTGCACCTCCGCCGTAATAAGCCATAAAATAGCCCCCTTTTATTAAATATTGATAAAGTTTGTACCCGTATTTACCGGTATCGCCTTACCTTGAAACGGTAAAGTTTGACCGGCTCATCTGGACTGATTCCGGCCTTCATCCGGCAGATTTCAATCTGCTTTTGAACTGTATCCACGCCTTC
>PUOQ01000117.1 GCA_003552785.1 Dehalococcoidia bacterium | reverse complement strand
TGCTTGATAATCTAGCAGCCTCTGCCAGGGGTGATAACCGACGGGATATCACAAGGCTTGCCGGTTATATCAGGGCAAACATTAAAGGCCTCACAGGCCACTCCGGGCCAGGGGGCACCGGAGCAATTGAGGGTAACATCGACAAGCTGATCGTCAGGCGCATGAAAAATCAGGGCATGAGCTGGAGCATTAAGGGGGCAAGGCATATGCTATGGCTGCGTGTTGCCATGTACGAAGACAGACTGGATAAATACCTTAACCCGGCAAGGTCTTCCTCAAAGCCATACAAACTGCCGCAAAGGACAGTGCGCAAGGTAATTAGCAAAAAGATTAATCAAGATTACAGTGATTACTTTGCTGCCGGGGTACCTGCTCTTGCAGGGCCTCACGCATCACGGCCCTGGGCAAAAGTGTTAAAATCCATCACCGGAGGGCTATAATATAAATCAAAGAGGTCTCTAAACGAGAAACCTACAAATCTGAGACAGTAACCATGCATCTGTTGCCTTTACAACAAGCTTATATTCCCATATAATACCAGTTGTACAAAGGAACGCAGGTGCAAAAGCCTGATTCTTCTTTACCGTTAATTCATTTTATTTGCACGGGCAAATATTTTAAGATAGTTATGTTTTCGTTCGTGGGCCGCTAGCTCAACTGGCAGAGCAGCTGACTCTTAATCAGCCGGTTACAGGTTCGAGTCCTGTGCGGCTCACCAGGCCAAGTGTTACAATCTTTTGTGTGCAATTTTAATTTCCTTTCTTTACCAGGGTTTTTGCTCATAGACTGAAACAGGGTTTGAAATCAACTTTTCGCAATGCTATCATTTAAAGTAAGTGGTATTTGTATATTTTGCTGCCTGAAATAAGCATTAAATGGAGCTCGTCTCAGGTGTTTATTATTATTCAAGGAGGATATTGTCATGCGCCCACCAGGCCCTTTAGAGATAGGACTTGTACTGGTTATAATTCTAATTGTTTTCGGCGCAGGTAAGTTGCCACAGGTTTTCTCGGCACTTGGGCAGGGAATCGGCTCTTTCAGAAAAAGCGCAAAAGGTGAAAACCCGGATGAGCAGGATGATAAGGAAGCCGAAAAAAAGCCCAAACGTAAAACCAAAAAAGCCGCAAAGAAAACTGTTAAAGCTAAATCCAAAACTGTTGCAGACACAGCCGAAATACAATCCAAACCCGCGGCCGCAGCAGAGGCTGCTCCTGCTGCTGAAGCAACCCCCGCAGCAGAAACTGCAAAACCGGAAGCCGAAAAGACAACGACTGAAACTTAGCCCGGAAAAAGCAAGGCAGGGCAATCATATACTTAACTGTACCCTGCCTTGCTTTTTTATTCCTTGATATTTCTTAAGCCCTATTCATTAATCTCTTCTGTGTTTTAAATGGAGCCCAACCGAAAAACTGGATAATAATCCCGATACTTTTGTAAAGCACTCAAATTATAATAACCTCTAACCATTAACAAAGAAGTATGGCTTCTTCCTGAATGTATGGATTTCAACCCGGCTTAATTGCCAATAGCATGGCTCTGGTTTAAACTGTTTAGTTAGTTACTTTGCCCGCTTTATTGTCTTATTTAAGCAGGCCTGCCTGGAGTTAAACATTGCCCGGTTATAACTTTTTTAAATCTAAAATACAGGAGCTTTCCAGTAACGATAGCCTTTGTCTGGTTATTTTTTCTTTTATCATCTTAATTGGTTTACCTCTAATTTTTTACACCATATACCAGACACCCTATTCCAGCATAGGTTTATATAATGATTTCTCTGCCCGGTTAATAGAAGGAAATATACCTTACAGGGATTTTACCTTTGAATACCCGCCTTTTTCGTTATTGTTTTTTCTTTTACCTCAGCTTTTAACTGCCAGTATCGACAACTACCAGATCGTTTTTCAGCTGCAGGTTTTCTTATTTATACTGCTGGGGCTGTTCCTGTTATACCGCATAGGAAAACTTCAGGGCCGTCCTGTTCTGGGAATGTTTGTCGTTTATACTCTAGCTATCCTGGCTTCAGGCCCAATTATTATCCAATCCTACGACATTTTTCCGGCGATATTGTTGCTACTTTCATGTTATTTGTTTATGGCTAATAAACACGTGTTTAGCTGGATGGTCCTTGCCATGGCTTCATTGACCAAGGTTTTCCCATTATTCATAGCGCCTGTATTCCTCGTATACTACCTGAAAACTCGCGAATATAAAAGAATACTGTCGGGAATTGGTGTCTTTGCAATTACCAGTTTTGCCATATTAATACCTTTTCTGGCAATTAGCCCGGGCAGCCTTTTCAATCTCATTGATTATCACACCCAAAGAGGAATTCAAATTGAATCCATATACAGCAGCTGTGTACTTTTTGCCGATAAAATTGGCCTAATAGAGGCCAACCTCGAATTCTACGCAGGCTCCTGGCACTTAACCGGCTCAGTAGCCGAAGCGCTGGCTACGGCATCAACTTTCTTAATGCTTATTGCATTGCTGTTTTCGTACTGGCTTATTTACAACCGGATAGTTCCCGGTAAAAGCCTTGTATATGAAACGGGTACTTATTTACTGCTGGTGATAAGCATTGTATTCGTCACAAGTAAAATACTATCCCCCCAATACCTTATCTGGATTTTACCCCTATTGCCCTTGTTGTTATCAAATACACGTTATTTTATCTGGATATTTTTCCTGGTAGCTGGAGGGGCTACCTTCTATATTTTCCCTTTAAGCTATTTAGATCTAATAGATCTTTCTCCGTTTGTTGTGATGGTGCTTGTTTTAAGAAACGCCCTTTTGCTGGCGCTAACTGCCCTCATTGCAGCCGAGTTATTATATCGCAGGTGGACTGAACCATAATCGTTATTTTTTACCGGACTCCTGTTTTAAATAATATGTAAAGCGTTAAAGAATACGCACTAAAACCCGCCAGCAATAGCAATATCGCCATGGGTACAGATACAGGCAAGCTTGCGTGCGAAGAAGGTACAAACCGGATAAAGTGAACTATTCCACTAATGATAGCGGCGGTGCCAATAATAGAAACGCTTGCTCTGAAAAATTTTGTTTTCAATTTTTTTGTATCTGGATTGATAGCCAGTGTAAAAAGAAAAGCGTATACAGCGATAATCACGATTATAAATAAAATGGTTACTACCCATGTACCAACTTCGACAGCACGATAAGCTTCGTAAACCACTCGCATTAACAGCGCTATGACCGCCGGAGTAATCGTTGCTAACAGCCATACACGAATTACAAAATTATTCATTGATTTCTCCTGTACGGGATTTCGGCTTTATATGAGCTACACGCATCCTGTTTTTGTTAATTTTTAAAATTACTTATTGTTAAATGCGGCTCCCGGCCCAACTTTCAAATGCCAGTTCTTTAACTTTTTCCACCTTTTCTGCATGAACCGATTCAAGCGATCTCTGTTCGCTTATTTCGTAATGAAAAATATACAAATGTGAAGTAAATTCCTCAAATGTAAGTGAAGACTCCCCGAAACGCTCGCCATGACCCTCGGTTGACACCTGTATTCCACTGCCCCAATTTTGCCCACTATCATTATTGGGGTTATAAAAATAAACTCGCGTAACCGACTCCGGATCAAAACCAACCCGAAGAATTGAGATGGCATGCCATCCAAGGAACCTTGAAAGGCTGTCAGTGCTGGCTATACCGGCTGGTTGCAGATTTACGACCGGAGTATTGCCGTTGTATAGAGGATGATAGCAAGCATAAAACCGCCGGATAAATACTTCGTAATCAATGAGCATGCCACTGTTGATATCCACGGCAATGGAAAAATCTCGCCCAACCCACCAACCATGAAGTTCAGGGTTTACCCATTTATGAATATCTTCCCCCCTATCAGCACACAGTTGACCCATACGATGATATATAGCATCCAGATGAGGCACAACAACAGCTGAAACAGGGTCAAGGTCTTTAAGGGGCTTGTTATGACCGTTATAAGCCATTATCTCCTCTGAGCTTAAACGCCCTCCCTCAAAATACATTTGAATATTATTGTCCCTTGCTGCGCACGATATCAACTTCAATAAATAATTTGGGTCATTTTCGGCCCACATCGTAAGCGCCCGGACAGATTGACACAAAGGGTTGTTCCCCTGACCAAGGCCAAGAGGCTGCCCCAATAACTGTACAACTCCGGATAATAGTTTTACCCTGGGGCTTATATTGGCATTACCTGTACTTTCAAGTTTCCGTTTTGATTCAGCGCTGATGGGAAGGTATAATTGCCTCCACAAACCCAAAGCCACAGGATTACTGTAAAGGATGCCTCTTTCCAATAAACCACATAAACCCAGAACAACCTGACTGGTTTCCGGGTAAACCGTTTCTTCGATAAGGTGCTGCACAAGAGTGCTGTAACTTGCCATACTATCAATTCCGGTGCTGCTTAAACCCAGGCAAATTGCTACAATTTCATTATGTTTGTGGTGAATGTAGCGTAAAAAAACAGCGTGGTATGGCGACACCAGTCCCGTATCGTGCATCGCTCGACTGAACCCGAGCGCTTCATTTCTTAGCGCCATATCGTCCATGGAGCTCAAACGCTCCCGGTATACATCAAGCCCGGGATCTTCCTGGCAGCCACGAGTTGGGCCGTATAAAGCACTGATCAACCGTTCCGCCCCGCGGTTCTGGCTATTCCCAAGCGCTGATTCTGTTTCGTACAAATACACTGAAAGTTGAGTAACCATTTGCTTTACAGGCTCGACCTGTACAGGTCGCTGCAAGAGCAGGCGCCATATCTCTTCAATCAGCTTTTCAATGATATTACCGAGTCCTATTTGCTCGACAACAAAAGCAAAGTTGTTAATGAGCGCATCAGCGTTACTGCCAAGCTGAATTCTCTCAGCCTCGCCGAGCTGGCCAAACACCAGTGACAGATTTAGCGCCATAGACTGAGAAAGGAAGTGTGAAGCACGCTCGGATGACAACCTGGGGTGCCGATAAGCATCATTGGCAACAGCAGCAAAGCGAAGCTGGTTCAAAGCCTCCAATATGACCAATGACGCATCACCATTCTTGATTGTACTGGCAGTGATAGTAGACTGAAGCCTTTCAGGAAACTCCCAATCGGTACCTGCAAATATGCCGGCTTCTTCAATAGACTGGATACGCTCATAAATAAGCCGGTTACCCTCCGGCAGTGCCATTATGCGACGACACAAATTGAGAACTGGATAAACCCGGGTAGATTTGGCAAACCTCCGTGTTTGATGAAGATCTATAATAGATTTGTCCAGTTTTTGTATTATCTGGTTTAATTTTTCATTCATTCCATACAACACAAGCTGGTCATTTCAAGCAAACCGGTATCATAGGTCTTTTGTCTGTGATAATATCTAGACATAAAAGTCAAGCTCTTCCTGGTGCAACAGTAATTTTCGCATGTATTCCGGGTCATCGCCTAAAAAGTACAATGTGCCATAATGGTTACCGAAGGCCACCCTTTTTGCAACCTTTGTTTCCATTGGTGAACTTAAATCGTGAAATTCAAAATACGAATCTTCCTCGGTTTCTCTGGGTACCTCCAGTTTTGAAATCACCCTGCGACGTGGATAAACAAGGAAACAGCCGGCGTACCCACAAGCTCCTTCAACCTCCTTCGGGAAAAAAGCCTCTAATTCTTCATCGGTTGTTTTAGGATCACTGACAAGTACATGAGCCTGATATGCGTTAAAGCCATAAGCTCGCTCTATTAATTCAAAAGCATTACCCCCGGGAACTCTATAGGCTACTTCACCAAAAAACAACTTCCCGTCACTGGTAATAAAATATTCCGGGTGGATGAGGCCGTAATCGATATCAAAAGCTTCAATAAGTTTCTCAACCTCCTGGTATATCCTTGAGCGCCATTTTTCAAGGCGGGGTGATGCCGGAACAAAAACAGAATATCCCAGATGAACATATTCAGATATGTTTAGAAAACGTATCTTACGGTTGTGAATAAACACTTCACAGGCAAACTCAAGGCCATCCAGGTGGCTTTCCAGCAATGCCGGGAATTCTTCCTCCCGAATATTATCAACATCTTCCACCGACCGAATAATCCGGTGACCCAGACAACCGGCCTTATCAAAAGGCTTAAAGTGTATTGGGTCATTCGGATCCCCATCCAGCTTTAGCAGGGCCTGATTAACGCGCTTGAGAAAATGAACCACATCATTTTGATTGTGAGCCTCTTCAAATATACCAACTCTTATGCCGGCCAGCTGTGCTCGGCGCTTCATCAGCGATTTATCCCGAAACAAAAGGGCCTGATTTAGAAGTTGTGGCTTTTTCATAAGCACAGAATTTACAGCACCGGCCCATTCGACAGTTTCCTCATAAAGTGGTATGGCTACTTCAACTCCATTATCCTGAAGAGTCTTGGCAATTTCCATAGACCTTTCGTTTAACCGGCTAAAATCCCAGGGCACAAAAGGTATATTATTCTTTTCAGCATAATCCCTGGCCCAATCGGGCGCAACAACCACATAGGGACGGTTAAACCGGTCGATAGCATCAATTGCCTTGAGGCTCCATCCGAAAATTGCCACTTTGCTACAATCGATCATCTGCGTCATACTTCCTAACCACCTTGGTCTCAGCTTCGATTTATTGTGACAAGTATTATACAATATTGGCCTGAACATATCATGTGCCTTAACCGCCTGAAGCCCTGCACTCAGGCACTTTTAAATCTTTCAAACAATAGTATATTGTATTAAAGAGAGTACTTGTGGTACCGTCACATTATTTTACTTTCAAAAAACAATTGCTACAGGAGAATAAAGTGGAACAAAAAAATGAAAACAATAAGCCCCGGGTAGAAAGGCTGGTTGATATGGTCGAATACCAGCGTGACGCTGTTGTAAGCCGAGCATTAATAGACAAACCTTCTGGGACTTTAACCCTGTTTGCCTTCGATGAAGGACAGGGCCTGAGCGAACACACCGCCCCTTATGATGCTATGGTGTATATATTAAACGGAGAAGCTTTGATTACTATTTCAGGTGAAGAATACCGTTTATCTGCAGGCGATTCAATTATAATGCCCGCCAACATCCCTCACGCTCTTTATGCAATCCAAAAATACAAGATGCTTCTTAGCATGATACGCTCATAATAAAGAGCCCGGAGTTATTATTAATGTTGCCGTACTGGCTTTTAACTATTACACAAGTCCGGGCCCTTTTATTATTTTTATACCTTAGCTGCTTTTTTAAACCTGTCTATTGCCGATATCGCCTGAAAACCATCGGCACAGTAGGCATCTGCCCCTATTTCCTGTGCATACTCCTCGCTTACGGCCGCACCACCAATCATGACTTTTACCTGATCACGAATGCCTGCCTTTTCAAGAGAGTCGATTACTTCTTTCATACGGCCCATGGTTGAAGTCAACAATGCCGAAAGGCCTAGATACTGAATGCCGCGATCCTTGACTTCTTCAACTATCTTGCCTGCAGGAACATCGATTCCCAAATCATCCACGTCATAACCAGCCCCTTTAAGCAATATGACTACAATGTTTTTACCAATGTCATGAATGTCGTCTTTAACAGTGACAATAGCCACTTTTCCACTGGAAGCAACCTCGGCTTTTTCAAGATGTGGCTTTAAAATATCCATAGCGGCACCGGCCGCCTGCGCCGATGCCAGCATGTCGGGTATAAAATATTCCCCACTGTCAAACATCTGCCCAACAACTTCCATGCCCGGTGATATTGCGCCTTTTATAATTTCGCCCGGATTAACTTCGGCGTCAATAGCTTCCTGGGTTAACTCCATAACACCTGGAGTCCCGCTTAATCCTTCATCAATTCCTTCATCATCCCTGTTCTTTCTTCCCTGTATAATGTTTTCCTTGATTTTTTGTATAATCTGATTATCGGCCATGCTTTTTCTCCTTTCGTATTCTATTTCCGGCTATCAAGAACCGGAAGTATTCCGGGTACATTTTTCATTATTTGTGAGACTACTTCATCACTCAAATGGGATTCGGGTTTATTCAACATATTTTGCAGTTCCCTGTAGGCCAGTTCAATCACCTGGTCTTTTCCTTCTTTACCCTCAAATGGATACGGCCTTGAAAGTTTGCCTCTCCGCATCAGGGGGCGTATAAAATTTATGAAAAGTTTTTGCTGTGTATCGACAGTCTGGCGTATTTGCCCGGTAGCCTGTTCAATACTATTGTCATTTATATCTACATCCTGTAAAAACATTCGTAACATCTTGTAGTGGGCATCATCAATTACTGCCTGGAGCATTGAAAATGTTGAATTGCCGTCCAGCAGTCCGAAAGCACAATGTAAATACTGGGGCCCGCTAAGAGCAACCAGTATGCTTGAAAAAAGCCGCTCAACTGCGGATTGCATACCGGGCTCTCCGGCATCGCTCACTCCAGCAGTTGAATAGCAG
>PUOQ01000052.1 GCA_003552785.1 Dehalococcoidia bacterium | reverse complement strand
TGCTTTCCCTGGAAAAAATGGGTATTGATGTGGAATATTCGCACCATGAAGTTGCCCCCAGCCAGCATGAAATCGATATGCGTTATACCGATGCCCTCACCATGGCTGATAACGTGATGACCTATCGCCTGGTTGTTAAGCAGGTGGCTATCAACGGAGGTGTTTATGCCACCTTTATGCCCAAGCCGTTGTTTGGTGAAAATGGCAACGGGATGCATGTTCACCAGTCACTTTTCAAAGGTGAAAGTAATGCCTTTTTCGACCGGAATGAGGAATACAACCTTTCAGCAGATGCCAGGCATTACATCGCCGGTCTGTTGAAGCATGCTCCTGAATTTACTTCAATTACCAATCAATGGGTTAATTCTTATAAAAGGATGGTGCCGGGTTACGAGGCACCGGTATACCTTTCCTGGGCCAGGCGCAATCGCTCAGACATGATACGCGTTCCCGAGTACAAGCCAGGCAGAGAGAAATCTACACGGGTTGAACTGCGCAATCCAGATCCGGCCTGCAATCCATACCTGGCTTTTTCAGTGATGCTGTCAGCAGGGCTCGAAGGCATCGAGAAGAAATACGAGTTGCCGGCGCCTGTTGAAGAGAATGTATTTGAAATGTGTGAGGCTGAAAAGACTGAACGGGGCATTGGCACTCTGCCATCCAGTTTGAATGAAGCCATTTTACTGACCGAGAAAAGCGAACTGGTTAAAAAGACACTGGGGGAGCATGCTTTTAATGCTTTTATTGAAAATAAAAAGCTGGAGTGGAATAATTACCGTATTCAGGTAACTCAATATGAACTGGATCGTTACCTGCCCATTCTATAGGGAGATAGCTTAAGGGTTTAATAAATCGCCCGCGTTAGTGGTATTATATAGCGAATATGGCAGTATTAAGACTGGGTATGGCTCAAATAAACGCTACCGTGGGCGATTTTGCCGGTAACCGGCAGATAATCCTCGGTGAAATCGAGCGTGCCCGTGAATTGTGTTGCGACATGGTTGTCTTCCCTGAACTGACGATTACCGGTTACCCGCCCGAAGATTTGCTTTTTAAACCACAATTTATTCGAGAAAACCGGCAGGTGCTGGAAGCTATTTTGCCCGCCACCAGGGGTATCACAGCGGTAATCGGCTTTGTTGATGGTGAGGGCAGCAGCCTTTTTAACAGCGCTGCAGTGGTTTATGACGGGCAGGTCAAGGCAGTTTACCGGAAGGTTATACTGCCAAACTACGGGGTTTTTGATGAGCAGAGGTATTTTAAACCAGGCAAAGATTTAAGCATTGTTGATGTGTGCGGGGTAAACACCGGCATTAATATCTGTGAAGATATCTGGTTTGAAGATGGCCCGGCTACCGTACAGGCTTCTGTTGGGGCCGAGTTGATAATAAACATTTCCTCTTCGCCGTATCATACTGGAAAGTGGCACCAGAGGGAAGAAATGCTTTCCAGAAGAGCCACTGACCACCTGGTTATGGTGGCATATGTCAACCAGGTTGGCGGTCAGGACGAACTTGTCTTTGACGGCGGTTCTGTTGTCGTTGGTTTTGATGGGCGGCCATTGGCCAGAGCTGCTCAATTCAAGCAGGAACTCCTTGCGGTCGACATTGATACGGGGCCGCTGGTTATGGCCAGGCAGGAGGCCAAAAAGCGCGGCAGGCAGCCTAAATCGGTATTTGTGCCCGGCTGGGAAAGCAACACTTACACGGTTTGCGCTCAAGCTTCTCAAAGCCAGAAGCCGGTACTGGAGCAAAGGCTGGTTGAACCACTTGATTTGCCGGCAGAGATATATCTGGCCCTTGTAACCGGCACCCGCGACTATGTACTTAAAAACGGCTTCAAGCATGTGGTAATCGGCCTGTCCGGTGGTATGGATTCAAGCCTGGCTGCAGTTATTGCTGTGGATGCGCTGGGCCCGGATAAAGTAACCGGAGTGGCCATGCCCTCTCGCTATTCCCCTGGAGAAAGCCTTGAGGATGCCCGGTCTTTGTGCCAAAACCTGGGGATTGATTTAGTGCATATTCCAATTGAAAAAATATATTCTTCTTATCTGGAGACCCTTTCGGAAGTTTTTGATAATGTTTCAAGGGATACAACCGAGGAAAACATCCAGGCCCGCATTCGGGGCAACCTGCTTATGGCGCTTTCAAATAAATTCGGCTGGCTGGTTCTTACTACCGGCAACAAGAGTGAAATGGCAACCGGTTACACCACTCTGTATGGGGATATGGCCGGCGGCTTTGCCGTAATCAAAGATGTTCCCAAAACTCTGGTATATACGCTGGGGCTTTACCGCAACCGCCAGGCCGGAGACAGTCCAATTCCCGCCAGTGTAATTGACAAAGCGCCTTCGGCTGAATTGCGTCCCAATCAGAAGGATAGCGACAGCCTGCCGGCCTATGAAATCCTGGATCCCATTCTTTCAGCCTACGTGGAGCAGGACAAGTCTGTGGCTGAAATCGTGGCTCAGGGGTTTGACGCAGAAATGGTTCGGCGAACCGCCCGCCTGGTGGATATGAGCGAATACAAGCGGCGCCAGGCGCCCCCCGGGGTAAAGATAACTTCGCGTGCTTTTGGAAGAGACCGGCGCCTCCCCATAACCAACCGCTTCCGCGGTGTTTAGCCATCTCTGTGATATTGGAACCAGTTATCCAGCCGTTCTTAAGGAGTCTTGAAAAGATTGAAAATAGGTGTTTTAGCCCTGCAGGGCACCTTTATGGAGCATATAGCCTGGCTCAACCGGCTTGGGGTTGAGCCTGTTTCAATTCGCCAGCCTGAGGATCTGCGGGGCGTCAGCGGCATTATCATTCCCGGCGGGGAAAGTACCACTATTACCCACTTGATGCATTATTACCGGCTTTCGGAGCCTTTAAAGGAAATGGCTGAATCTGGAGTTCCCTTTTTGGGAACCTGTGCCGGTATGATTTGCATGGCCAGGGAAGCGGGTGGTTCATCACCCCCGGTTACCCTTGAAATCATGGATATCAAGGTCAGGCGTAATGCATTCGGGCGCCAGCGCTCCAGTTTTGAAGAGCGGCTGGAAGTACCTGTTCTTGGTAAAGGCCCCTTTCCAGGGCTTTTCATAAGAGCTCCTGTGATCGAGAGTACCGGTGAAGGTGCAAGTATTATAGCCCGGCTGCCCGGAGGGGCTGCAGTGGCTGCTATGCAGGGCAGTTTACTGGCCACTGCCTTCCATCCCGAATTGATGGAGGACCTGAGGTTGCACCGGTTTTTTCTGTATCTTTGCTCTGGTTATATAAAACGGTTCGGGGGAATTGTATGCCGAGAGGTCGACTGATGGTGGAAAAAGTACTTTTTATTTGTGTGCACAACTCTGCACGTTCGCAGATGGCAGAGGCCTATTTTAAGCAGTATGCCGGTAACCGGGCAGAATGCATTTCGGCTGGCACACAGCCGGGCGCCGGTATTAACCCGGCGGTGGCAGATGTCATGGGTGAAGCCGGTATTGATATGAGTTTACATAAACCTAAATTGCTCACACCGGATATGATCGAATCTTCCACCAGGGTTATCAGCATGGGCTGTGGTGTTGAAGTTGCCTGTCCTTCACGCTCTATTCAAACCGAAGACTGGGCCCTTGATGACCCGTCCGGAAGGCCGCTTGAAGAGATAAGGCAGATACGTGACGAAATTAAACGGCGGGTTAAAAAGCTGGTCGAAGATTTGGGGCTGAGTTAGGCCGGTTTGGTGCAGGTATTTGATTTTTAATTGAAACCCCGGTAAGTTCAAGGCGAGCTATTTTTCAATTGCGAGCAGTTCGATGCCTTTTACCTGTTTGAAAGTAGCCCCCTGGCTGACGCATTTCATTACTGCTTCCGGGTCTATAACCCGGGTGCCGCAGGCAGCATCAATACCGTAATCAAGCAGGATGGGGGTGAGCGGTGTTGTATCCCCCAGCACCATCACGTATGCTTTTGGTGAACAAAGTTGGAGTAATTTCTCCATGGTATGGTTTGTAAAAGCAGTACCTGTTATTGCTACCACGTCTGCCTGTGGAATGAACCTGTCGGCTTCTGCTTCAGCATAATCATCGTACCGGGGATTCTTTTCGATGACCCATAATTTTCTGGCTATCTTATGCAGTTGCCCTACGAATGGAAAATGGCCGATTACAACCATCCTTCGACCTTTACCCTTTTTTGCCAGTATTTCAGCTGCGTTTATGGCCCTGCACCGGCTTTTGTCCACCTCCATTAGCGAGTTTATGCTGGCCATGCCAATGGCGGCTTCAAACAGGTTTTCAGACCTGGCCATGCTGGCCAGTGTAAAAGCGTCTTTTTCCAGCAGGTTGCCGGCATGGGTGACAGGGAAATGGCTGTGGTGCGGCCCGGTTTCATGTGGAGTGGATGCCAGGGCGCAGTTACGTGTGTGGACTGCTGTTTGAAATGGGCCCATGCGGATATCTTTTACAGGCGCTTCGTAGTTTAAGCTGTCGAGAATTTCATCAAGAATTTTCATTATCCTTGTGGTTGCTCCTGTAATCGCTGATGGCTACCCTGAGTGTATTTGAGGCAAGAATGGCACAGTGGCCACCTTCGCTGGGCAGGCCGCCCAGGGCATCGAGTATTGCCTTGTCGTCAATTTGCATGGCCTCATCCAGTTTTTTGCCTTTGGCCAGCCTTACTGCCATACCCCCTGCGGCAATTGAATCACTGCATCCATCGGTGTGGAAACTGGCATCGATAATACTATCATCTTCTACCTGAATCCAGACCATCATGGTGTCTCCACAGTAGCCGTCGATAAGCCCGAAGGCATTGTGTTCTTCACATATGCGCATGTCTTGAGGGTCGGTAGCCAGTTCAATGGCGACTTCGGAATAACCCTTTTCCCGCATGGCTTCTTTGAATAGTTCTCTGGCTTTTTCCTCAAATTTTTCAAGCATTATTTTTACCCCGGTTTTTAGTTGTTATTTTAATTTTAAACCCTGTTAAGATTCAGTTCAAGGAAACCCCTTCACCTTGCTTTAAAAAGTAAAACTATCCCCGGATGCCAGAGGATTAAAGGCGCCCCCCAGAACTTCTTTCAGGCAGCAGCAAGCTTCAAAACCGGTGCAGTGTCCGGCATAAACTGCATTTGGTTTTATTTCAGCCAGATAGTTTGCGGTTTGGATTATCTGCTTTTTATCGGCGTTGTAAAGATGGAACCCACCGATGATAGCGGCAACCTTGCCATTGCTTGATAAATTACGGGCATGTTTTACTGTGTTGACTATGCCCCGGTGAGCACAGCCGGCAACAATTACAAGGCCGGCATCTGTGTTTATAACCAGGGCCAGATCATCCAAAACCTGGTCCGGGTAGGATACGCCTGCCTTTATTTCGAGCAGGCGCCTGTCTGGCATTTCAAAACCTGTTGACAAAGGTATTTCACCGGAGGTTGTCACCTCGTCTGAAAACCTGTGGGGCTCCCGGGTAAGGACAAGTGTTGCGCCAGCCTTTTGCATGCTTTCCTGTGATATGGGCATACCTATGTATTCCGGCGGATTTTTGCCACCAAGATTGGCGTATTTGGGGTTAAACAGTGACGGGTGGCCGATAACCATCGTTTTACCCGTTTGTTTTAATATGCCGGAAAGGCCTCCGGTATGGTCATAATGGCCGTGGCTGAGCACAATGGCGGATAGAGGCCTAAGGCTTATACCCATCAAGCTCGCATTATGAGTGGCAACAAAAGAGCTGCCGGTGTCAAAAAGGATTCTTTCCTTACCGGTTTCAACAAGTACGCTCAAACCCCATTCGGCCAGACACTGCCCTTTTGCGTTGTTGTCGGCAAGGATGCTGATTTTAACCATGGCATGTTCTAAAAAGTAAAGTAAAACTCTGTTTTCGATTCATCGTTTTAACACTTTTCTTCACAGGTGCTACCCTCTTCATTGGACAGGTAACTGTTGATCGCCTGCTTTAAAGCCAGAATAGCGCATTGCCCGCCTTCGCCGGAAACCCTGCCAAGGGCATCGAATACAGATTGCCTGTCGATTTCCAGGGCTTCCTGGAGAGTCTTTCCTTTGACCAGGGATATCACCAGGCCACCGGCTGCAATAGAATCAAGGCAGCCGTCGGTGTGATAGCTGGCATCTACAATTCTACCGTTTTCTACCTGAATCCAGACCATCATCGTATCACCGCAATGACCATCAATCAGGCCGAAGGCATTGTGATTTTCGCAAATGCGCATATCTCCGGGGTTGGTAACCAGTTCTGCGGCAAGTTGAGAGTAGCCCTGCTCGAGCATGGCTTGATAGTAAAGTTCTTTAGTTTTCTCATCAAAGTTTTCAAGCACCAGGTTGCTCCAGAATCGTTAATACTCTTAATTCTAAACCCTTCAAAGACTCAATTCAAGGTGGTTAATTAAAGGCATGGAGCTGATAATGTATCTGCAATACTTAAGTGTTTGTCTGGCACGTTTATTTCTCGTTCGAGGTATTTTGATGACCTTTTTCGGTGGAAAGTTTATAATTGCCGCCCTCTATCCGGATTGCCCGGGAAGTGGTGATTGCGGTGGCGATTTTTTGCCGGGCTGACGATAGTAAGCGCTGGAAAGTAGGCCTTGAAATTTGCATTTTTTGAGCGGCTTCTTCCTGCTCGAGTCCTTCAAAGTCCTTAAGCCTTACCGCTTCTATTTCATCAAATGAAAGACGGACTTCTTCGAGAAAACGCAGTGGAATACCCTGGGGTTTGAAGTAAGTCACATCCGGCTTGAATGCTACATGGCGGCACTTACGCGGTCTGGGCAAAATACACCTCTATTAAGAGCATAGGTTCATTATATGGCATCTTTTCCGGTTTTTCAATCAGGCTAAATACAGTTTTATAAAAATTGATAAATTCTGCCTGTTGACAATCTGTTGGCTTATTTGATATATCAAAAACAGGCAATTTAGTGTATTTAAAAAACCCTTACAGGCCGGGTTAATTATTAAAATAATGGAGGATTTCAAGTGGAAGCAAAGGTAAACCAGTCCGGTACGCTCAAAGGTCATCAGAAAGCCGTCAGGGGGATCGTTATCACCAGGGACGGCAAAAAAGCTGTCAGCGGTTCGCAGGATAATAATATCATCCTGTGGAACCTGGAAAAACAAGAGGCTGCCCGCACGCTGGAAGGGCACAAAGACTATGTTCACGCGGTTTGCTTAACTGATGATGAAAGGTTTGCCATTAGTGGTTCCAGGGACAAGACAATTGTTATGTGGGACCTGGAAAAAGGTACTCAGGTTAAGGTGTTTGAAGGCCATACCGACGCGGTTCATTCACTGAGTTTGAGCAGTGATAATTCCAGAATAATAAGCGGCTCTGGTGACGGAACGATAAAACTATGGGACGTTTCAACCGGGGAAGAAATACGCACCTTTAAAGGCAACCTGGCCTGGGTCTGGGCTTTGAGCTTTAGCCCTGACGGCAAGCTGGCACTCAGCGGCTCCTGGAGTAAGCGCCTGACCCTGTGGGATGTAGAAACCGGCGAGGCTGTCCGTAAGTTTGAAGGCCACACAGATGATGTACGTGCTGTTTGTTTTATAAATGATGGCAAACAGGCATTGAGCGCAGGAGACGATAAAAGAATAATACTTTGGGATGTTGAGACGGGGGAGCTTATTCGCAAGTTCGAAGGCCATAAAGACCGGGTGCGTGCTTTGGCTGCTTCTACCAGTGGCAGGTTTTTTATTAGCGGTTCATACGATAAAACGCTCAAGCTTTGGAACATACAAAACGGGGAATGCGTTTACACATCACCAGAAGCCCTCGGTTATGTACGCTCGGTTGCTCTAAGCAGGGACGACAGCATGGCCGCTACCGGTTTTGAAGATGGGTCTCTTGCTACCTGGCAGCTGGAAGTAGTAGTGCCTCCTTCAGAATCAACCGCCGGAGATGAATCCAAAACCGGGGAAGAGGTCCCTCCGGCCGGAGAAGCCCGGCCTGAAGCAGACAGTGCGGAGGAAGGTTAAGCTTGTTACAAAAACACATTTAGTTCTGTTTTAATAAGCATGGTAAATTCTTAAAAAGAAGCTGTAGCAGGTATTGCCGGTGCTACTTGGTATTTATGCCAGGCCGGGGGTAAAGCTGGGAGGCCTTCCCGGCCTGGCTGTCTTTCATCCGGGATTCAGGGTTTTGGTGCAGAGATACTTTCCAATTGATGCTTGCTGGTTTCTAAATTTTCTATTTACCTTAGGTTTCATGAATTTCGTTTTTACCCATAGGGGGGTTAGAGCCTATCATCAATTTTTCGAATTCTTTTTACAAACCAGTACTAATATTTAATCTTAAGCTCTTCTGCCTTCTTTTCTAACCCGAGATCTTCCAGTTTCCCGCGAGTAAGTATCCTAAAACCTACCAGATCTTTGGCAAGTTGCCGGTAAAATTCATTTAAAATCTCTTGACTTTTAGCGGAAGTGACTGTGTTAAAGAAGTCGTATTTGTTCAAGTTTTTGTTTCTCACCGATGCACCTTGCTCCAGCCCCAATTTGTTGAGGCTGGAGGAAAGGATGTCCAGGAGGTCGCCATCCCATTCCTCCCGTAGATATGCTTTGGTTGCCCTTATAACCATACTTTTTGGCCTGGTTCTACC
>PUOQ01000016.1 GCA_003552785.1 Dehalococcoidia bacterium | reverse complement strand
CCCCATTGCCACCACGCCTGAAGAGGCGCTGGTGGTGTCAATCAGCTTTCTTATGCCGTCAAACTGCTTTGAATTGGCGTTGTTATCGCCGTAGATAAAGGCTTCCTCGAACTTGTGGCGCAATGCTTTGGCCTTCAGTTCGATAACCGCAACTTCCAGGTCCTGTATATTCGAGCGCGTCGCCTTTAAAAATGAATCTACATCGGCATCGCCGCCCATGATTTTAAGGGCGGCAGTCAACTGGGTAAAAGTGGGCGTAGATTCACCCCATGCATCCCCCACGTCGTAAAAATCAATGTCGGGCAGAGCATTTTCCTGGTTGTATGTAAGCCCGTTGCCGGTTATTTCAATAAACGGCATCTTCTGCAAAACAGGCGAATCCCTGACAACCGTTTCGATTACGCCCTGCACCAGTATGTCGTTGGAGAGCTTGCTTGCTTCGTTTAAAGTGAGTGCCATTAACTGCTACCCCCTACGGCATACTGGATCTTTTCCCGCGGGTTAAGCCCCGCCATGCCGTCTGGAGAACGGGCCGGCGCCCCAACCGGGAACTCCCCGGCCCGGCTTTCTTCTTTGAAGTTCTTTTTTACCCGGTTTATTATTTTCCCCGCTTTTTCCAGCGAAGCATTGACTTCATCAACGTTTTTTCCGTCAATAAGCTCTTCAGGAATATCCGGGTGCGCTTTTAGAACCATGGCCCGGTAGCTGGAAACAGTTTTTTCAAGGCTGGAATTTAACCTGCCCAGGTTTTCTTTAAAGCCTCTGGATGAATTCTCAAGCTTTTCTACTTCCAGCTCTTTTTCGGCCAGCTCTTTCTTCAGCCGGGTGATAAGCCTGGGAGTGTCCGGGTCCACACTGACCTTTTCCCGGGGCGGATTGTTTTCCGGTGGTTTTTGCTCCCCGTCTGTTTTTTGTTCTTGTGTCACATTAATCCCCTTTATAAATACTTGCCCTTTTTGTCTGCTTTTCACTCTCGCACACGCCTGCTTTTAAAAGGCTTTTTAACCCTAACAGCATCTTTTTGGCACAGCAATGGAGTTTTGGCGCAGAGTTTCCGTATACACCCTGCTCAATTCCCGTGAGATTCTTCACTAACGCTTAAGAATGACATTTGTTTTTGTTATGTCATCCTGATAGCGCGCAAGCGCTGAAGGATCTCACCCGGATTGTAAATGACCATACGCAAAGTCATCGCGAGGAGGCCTGCAAGGCCGACGCGGCGACCGCAGACAAGCACACATATGTCATCGCGAGGAGGGCGTGAGCCCGACGTGGCGATCTCGGTATTTGGGGAAGGGCTATAAAGGCTGCCCGTCTTTTTTGAAGAAAAGCGGCTATTTTGTTACAATCAGTTACAGTTATTAATAAACAAAACAGCCACGGCTTTCCTTTCCGGCTTTTTAAGGACGATAAACAAATGTATGCAGATGAATCTCTTCTCTACGAAGACAGCGAGGTCTTCGGCGGCGTTTTTAACGACTGGCGCGTAAAAAGGGTAAAAAAACTTGAATACATATTAAGCCGGGACTGGTTAAAGGGTAAAAATGTACTCGAACTGGGCTGCGGCTACGGCAACGTTGGTTTATACCTCAAAAGCCTGGGCTCAAACGTAACTTTTGCCGACGCCCGGCAGGAAGCCCTGGATGTAGTCAAACAAAAAGACCCGGAAGCAAACACCGTCATTCTCAACCAGGAGGAAAAGTGGTTTTTGGGCCGCCGGTTTGACCTGGTTCTTCATTTTGGCCTGCTGTACAACCTGGACAACTGGGAGCAGGACCTTGAATGCACCATACAGCACGCCGGCTTTGTGGCGCTTGAAACGGCTGTTTCCCGCTATGCCGGCCCGTTTACAGCCAAAATTGTTGCACCCAACTACCCCCACAAATTATACGGCCCCTACAGCGGCAGAGGCACCCTGGTTTCTTCCGTTAACATCGAACATGTCTTCAACCGCCTGGGTGCCGACTACCACCGTTATGACCACAAGGACCTCAACTTAAACGACAAATGGAGCGACTACTGTTACGACTGGCCGGAAGAGCCCGGCCCGTTTGAGCAGTTCGAAGGGACTCCGGTTGTGGATTCGTGGGACAGCATCTTCCTTGGCGGGAGGCGGTTCTGGATTGCCCGCAACAACAACGCCATTTCCTCCCTCCACCTTTTATATAAATAAGCACGCTGCACAATTCCCTGCCCACAACGATTACCCCGGTTTTTTGCCCCCTCCCCGGGGACCGAGATTGCCGCGCTTTGCTTCGCAAAGCTCGCAATGGCTTCGGGGGCTTGCCCCACTTTTGTTCTTGACGTGGTGTTGACTGTTCGGGTGCTACGCCCCTCCTCCGGATACCGAGGCATAGTTTCCGTATTTGCCATGCACAATCCTCGTGAGATTCTTCACTAACGCTTAAGAATGACAATTTTTTTGTATGTCATCCTGAGGAGCGAATGCGACGAAGGATCTCACCCGGAATGTGGTTGGCCGTACGTAGAATCAATCGCGAGGAGGCCTGCAAGGCCGACGCGGCGACGGCAGACAAGCACACATGTGTCATCGCGAGGAGGGCGCGAGCCCGACGCGGCGATCTCGGTATTTGGTGGGGAGGATGAGATTCTTCACTTACCCGTACACTCCAACCACCACCGCCTCCCGCGGGTTGTATTCATCAAACAGTAAAACCACCAGTTTTCGCCCGGCTGCCATTTCGGCTGCAGGTATGTTACGGGCGGTTTCCACCCCCGCCAGATATGCCTGGTGGCTGCCATCCGGCTGGATGACGGCCCGGTATGTCGATGAGTCAAACTCTTTTAAAAGCGCCTTTATTATTAACACTGTCTTCTTCCTTTATAATTAGCTCCCCTGCCTGGTGCAAACTTTCAACGCCTTACAAACCCTCCAGTTCAAGCACCTGCCGGTAGCGGCCTCGGGCGGGTTCATAAACCGTCTTTATAGAAGCAACCCTTCTCTTTGCGCCGCAAAGCCCGGCATCCGGGTGAGTGATGCTCACCACATCCCCCACCTCCAGCCCGGCATTCACCCCGGCCTGCATCCAGCCGCCCACCGCTTCCCTGCCCTGCCCGGACAAAAGCATCTCCGCACGGCCGGAAGCTTTATGTAAAGTATCTATTTCTGGAGCAGCCACCGCCTGTTTCCTCTCTCCGGTTGCGTAAATATCATCCCAGTCAAAGGCGCTGGCAAGAATGGGCAGGCCGGTGCCCGGCTCCCGCCCTTCCACCATAATATGGTTAAATCGAAGCTGCCCCTGCCTGTAGCCGGCGTCCATAATGCAGTGCAGCCCCCTTTCCCATGCCGCCGCCCCGTAGTAATCATAAACACCCTCCAGGTGCTCGGCCGGGTTAATAACCCGTGCCCTGATTCCCTGTATATAAAGCCGGTCTGCCACCATGCCCATCAGCCGGCGTGTTCCGCTCAGGCCATCGGCTCCCGGGTTCAGCATAAAAGGCGGTGCGTCTTCATCAAAGGCAAGGCTGGAGCTTACAATTTCAAGGGAAATTCCGGCCCTGACCAGCAGGTAGCCAAGGATTTCGCCAACCGGCATTTCCGGCTCGTTTTTGTTCCACGAGTGCTGGTACAAAGCCCGCCACTGCCCGAGCAGGTTGTATCCGCCGCCGGCAACCACCCGCACCACGGCCCGCCCGCCGCCGGCGATGTACTCCCGCCCCTGGATTACAAAAACGTCTTCGCCGGCGGTTTTGCCGCCGGAGGAAGTAATATAACCCAGGCCCAAACTCACCCGGCTGCCATTTTCAAGCGCCGGCTCGATGGAATTGTAGGCACCGCCGGAGTTGTCGAGCTCAAAAACCAAACTGGAATCATTCCCTCCATGGTTCAGCTCCAGGCGGGTAATGTCTGCCTCGAGCTCAATTTCTGCCGGGTGCAGGCTGGCACGGTAAACCCCGCCGCTCGACGCCGCCCACAAATAACCGCCGGCTTCTGCCTGGCTGAGCCCGTATGGGGCATCGGCGCCAAAGGGTTCGGCCTCCTGCCATATGCTCTGGTTAAAAGCCCCTCCCGGCGCTTTTGCCATGTACGGCATATTGTATTCCCCGGCACCACCGTAAACCTGGTTGTAGAAGGAGCGCCAGCAGCCGGATAAACTCAAACTGGCGTGGCAAAAGCTGTAGCTTTCCCCCTGCGGAGCACCGGCAAGCTCTTCAAGGGCGGACCATTCGCCGGGGGCCAGTGCTCCCCCGTCCCCATACACAAGCCGCCACAGCCGGTAGTCCCCTCCGGTGCTCTCCCCGGTAACCACCAGCGCCCAGTCTTCATGGTAAACCACACTGACGCCGGTAAGCAGCCCTGCCTCGCATTCCCATTCCTGGCGCGTCTGCCACTGCCCTCCGGTAAATATTTTCAAGTATAGCGTCGCCTGGTCGGCAAAGAAAATGCCCTCGTCCCCGCCCGGCTTCACCCCGGCGGCAATGCCGTTGATGGCGGTGGTGGGGGAATAATCGATCAGCTCCGGGCCGGCCCAGGTCTGCCCGCCGTCCTGGCTTGCCAGCCTTTCGATCCTCCGGTTTGAAAGAATATAATACAAACTCACCCTGTCGCCATCTGCAGCCAGTGAAAGCCTGACCACGTTATAGCAGCCGGTTTGGTCCCAGTTTTCAAAATCGCTCGAAGGGCCGGGTTCGGGCAGGTGCTGGGTGTAAAGAAGGCCCCCGTCCCCCGGGGGTGTTATCCTGGCCCGAACCAGCGCCCCGCTGCCGGCGGCCGCCATGGCATGGTAGTACTGCTCTGCTCCATCCCCGTGGAGTTTTTCAAAATTAAGCCTTTCCTGTTTGGCCTTCAGGCTGATTGAGGGCAGGGCGCCGGTTTCTTTCTGCGCCTGCTCCAGTTCACTGGAAATCGGTTTCATGGCTTAATCCCCACTCCCCTGCTGCCCCGGTTTATAGGGTGTACCCCAGAACAAATGCCCGGCGATATACCCCAGCGCAAACGCCCCCAATAGCCAGAGCACCCTTTCAAAGTGCCAGTGGCCGAGAACCACGCCCAGGGCCACAAGTGTAATGATGCAAAGCCCCTGGTATTTATGCCAGAAATCCCGGATGATATACGTCCAAGGCCTGCCTCCGACCCGCCGCCACAGCCACCGGTAAATGTTCAATTTAACTCCTCCTGATATTTATGTAAAGTTACCCCGGTAGAGGGAGACGGCTCCAACGCTCCGCTTCCGCCCCAGCCTAAAGGCGGCCTGCCGGAAAGCTTCCAACCGCTCCCTGCCCCAGGCACGGTAACTCTGCCCAACCCCCTTACCGCCCGCGTTTACCCTGTTGAAAGACCGGGCCGCCTCCCCCAGCGCCGCCAGCCCCGCAGCTCCGGCGGCCACCATGCTTGCATGGTGGCCTTCCAGAGTAGATTCACTCCCGGTTATGCTGTGGAGCTTTGCGTAGTAAATGCCGGCTTTGGAGCCGTCCGGCACGTCTTCGGCCATCAGGGTGAGGGTGTCTCCCCATACGCTGAAGCACCGGTACAGGCAGGGGTGTTCATCTGCCGGGTACCTTACCTTTGTAACATTAAGCCTGCCCGAAAGGCTTTGAATGTCTATTTCGGCACTGCCCGGGGTGGTTTCAATTTCGGTATATTTTTCAAGCGGCACATGCCGGGAAAATATTTCCAGGGCATGTTTTATATGTTTGTTCAGGGCCTCGTCATCAAAAATATGGTTGCCGGAGTTAGTGTCGCCCAGCATCTGGCGCACCACCGTCCGCATCTGTTCAAGGTTCACTGCCTGACTCCTTTCTTTCCATCATCAAAGAGTCTTTTTTAACCGTGCCCCGACCATCCGCACCACGTTGGAGGCACTGCCGCCCTCCGGGAAGTTCTGCGGCAAAGGCCCCCACTCCCCGGATGCCGAGTACCCCGAATAGATGTTGTTAAAGGCCGCATAAAGCCCCAGCGGAGACTGGGCCACTCGAATATAGCGGCAGTTGACGCTGCCTTCGGAAAGCACGCTCAAAAAATAGTATCCCCGCCCGAGCTCCCTTTCCACCTCGACAAAGCGGCTGCCGGTTTCATCCACCAAAACCTTGCCCCCGTCCAGCAGCAGTTCTCCCGGGTACATATCATCCGTACAGCCGTAAATGCCCAGCCTCGCCTCGACCCCGGTTTCAGCCGCGGTAAGCACCTTCACCGCCAGCCTGTCTATAACAAGATCCCGGGCGGCGCAAAATATCCCCGCATAAACCACCCCCGCACTCAGCGAAAAACCGGTGGCGCCATACTGGGGCAAGTCGCTGATATAATGCCCCTCCCGCATCATGCCCATAAGGGGCTGGTGGTGGGCGCTGGCACTGGCGGCATGGCTTTTTAATTCACAGGCTTCAAATCCCCCTGCGCGTTTTAACATATTCTCCTCCTAACTCAGGCAGTAATCTGCCGAAAATTGAAATTCCCCACCGCTAAAGCCGGTAACTGCAAGAAAAACAGTGGCTCCGCGGGTCTCTGCGGTTATGGCGTATTTTCCCGCCGCCCCAAAAGTAAAGCTGCTGCCGTAGAACCACCCGTCCAGCCGCATATTGTAGAAAAGAAGGGTAACTTCAAGGCTTTCTATATCTGCCCCCTCAAGGTCAACATCAAAGCGGCACTCCCGGTAGCCCCGGGTGACCACCCCCGGGGTCGCGGCGGTGAAGTCTCCTTCATCCACTGTGCTGACCAGGCCCCGGTGGAGCTTGGGTTGAGATTGGTATATTCTTAACATTCTTTAATTCTCCTTTTGCCCGGCAAAGCACCGGGCGCTATTTTTTTACATTCATTTCCCGGTTCATGCCCATGATGGCCCTTCTTTCACCCAGCCACCTTTCAAACTCGCCTTCCTCGTCATCCAGGCCCAGATTGTTCATGGCCCTTCTTCGGGAATGTATGCCGCTCTGGACCAGTTTTTCTTCATCGCCGACCGCCCGTGAATAGTCCCGCGGCAGAACCGGCCTCCAGTCCACATCAATATCAAGCCCCCCATAACCCGTCCCGGTAAACATGTCCATCAGCTTGAAGGCCATCTCCGCCCTCTTCCGGTAGACAGCAGTCCGTATAAGCCTTTTTCGCCACACCTTGTGGAGCAGCGGCTGGAGTTCCACCTCCAGCGCCACCCCGCTCAGGTCCCGAGTTGTTCCCCCGAAAGCCGCCCGGGGAGATTCGGCCGTGTCGTGCAACGCCCGGTAAAGAAGTTCGATGTAGCCCAGATGAAGGTCGACTCCGCCGCCCCCCAGCAGGTCGAGAAGGTACGCCCGGGCGTCCTCGGGCAGCGTCCACACCGCCCCCGGGTTTACCGAGATGCCTTCGGCCCTTTCCACGTTTTCAAGCACGCAAACAGGGTTTCCGGAAAGCTCAAGTATGTGGCCCAGCTGGCTGAGCGCCCGGTTGAGCTCTGTCTGGGGTTCGACCAGGGCCTCCATATCGCTTTTTCCCCAGAAGCTCTTGGCCTCCTTCAGGTTGGGAAATATTACAAAGGGAATAAAGCCGTAGGGGTTGGGTTTTTCCTCCACCCGGGTCTGGTTTACGAACAGCTCGAAGCTTTCCCCCGTCCACACCTCCACCAGCACCGCCTCGTTGTTCACCGGAATGCCCGGGTACAGCCGCCTCACTTCATCCTCTTCCAGGGGGTAGCGCGCGGCGACTTTTCGCACCCGGGAGGTGTCATCACCCCGCCACCAGGCAAACACCCCCTGCACATCCGGAGCGCTCACCCGCACCTTTTTCAGGCGGTTGTCCCAGGTGATTTTGTAACACCCGTCGCCCAGAATGGCGGTGTCCACCTCGGTTTCGTAATCAAGAATCTCCAGGTCATTATCCCGGTAAACCCGTTTGAGGGCCCTGCCCGCATCCTCTATGTATTCCTTCGCTTCATCACCCGCCCCGGCTGAAGGGTGCAAGCTGAGGCCGCTCATAAGATAAGAAGTGAGCTTGTCCACCACCACCCGGGCATAATTGAAGGTGAGGCGCTTTTCATTCCTTCCCGGCCTTCCGGACCACTGGCGGCCCGAATAAAAGGCAAGCATTTCACGGTAGCGCTTCAGGCGGCGGTTGTCGGTGCGGTTTAAATCAGCAGGGTTAAATCCCCCGGTCAAAGCCTGTCCCGGAGCTGGCCGTTTTTGCGGCCGCTGCGCAGCACGCGCTGAACGGTTCGGGTGCTTATGTCTAGCTTGCTGGCAATTTCCCCTGTCTTCAGGCCTTCATTTGCTTTCCGGCAAACCTTTTCGTCGCGCCTTCTTTTCACTTCGCCGTTAATGCCGCCCGGCATCTCGACAGCACAGGTCAACAAACCGCATTTAAGGCAGGAAGGCTCCAGCACACACCCACCGTCGGAGTAGTTAAAGTATTGTGGCAATACGTCGCCCCCGGTTTCAGGGGCAGGGTTTTCGTAAAAATCCATTCTTAAACCTCTCTAATAATCATATTCTTTTTTCCCTGAAACCGGTTTCAGGTTTAAAGATTAGCTTTTTTAGCGCCCAGGGGTCAACCGTAAAATGGCGCTCCTCCTTCACACCCTCCAAATTTTTTCCTTAACAAGGGCACACCCGCCGGCTGCCCCATTACGAATAAAAATCGGAACAACCACCCGAACAGCCATCACCCCGTTACGAATAAAACAGGGGGCCAGCCCCCGATGTCATTGCGAAACTTGCTGAGAGCAAGTTGTGGCAATCTCGGTATCCGGGGCGGCAATAAACTGCGGCCACTTCGAGGCATCCTGGCTTCATAACCCCACTCCCCTTCCTCTCCAAACACCGAGATCGCCGCGTCAGGCTTGCGCCTTCCTCGCGAT
>PUOQ01000082.1 GCA_003552785.1 Dehalococcoidia bacterium | reverse complement strand
GGCTGTTCTGGTAGTGCTTGGCGGCCTGCTGCTCAGAGCCTTACTGCTGATTGCCGGACAGGCTTAAAGGAAATTACGTTTGGAAAAAATCAAAGTAAACGACACAACCGGTAAAATGCTTAAGAGTTTTGAAGAGTGGGCTGATGAAACAGCCCACTCTTCAAGGTTTTTTGCTTTCTACACCAGCCTTCTCAAGTTGCAGGCTGATACTGAAGCACAAACAGGAATACCCGATATCAATCTGGCACCTGAGGAAATCAAGCATCGCATCTCAAGCCGGCAGACGCTCCTCAGGGCTGATGAATTGAACATTGATTGGGGCAACGCACAAAAGCTGTTTTCAGATATAGTCAATTTATTCGAACAATACCCCGAGTTTATGGATAACTTCCCTGCGGGCATTTCAAAAGAACAACCGGAAATATCTGCTGAAACAGTAAAGATTTGGCTTGAAGGCGGCAAATTGCCTGACAGAATGGGTGAAACTGAAATAGAACCCGTTATTTTTTCCACTCTGATTCATCATACCATACGCCCGTTTCTTACCGGCTATGCGCTGGCGTTCAAAGATACATTCGATTACGAGTTATGGCGCCTGGGACACTGCCCCGTTTGCGGCTCTATCCCGGCTCTGGGCTACCTTGAAAAGGAACTTGGTGCCAGATGGCTAATTTGCTCCTGCTGCCAAATGCACTGGATATTTCAACGCGTTGTTTGCGCTTTCTGCGGCAACAAAGAGCCCGAATCGCAATCCTTTCGTACCGATGACAGCGGATTGTACAGATTGTATCTGTGTGAAAAGTGCAACAACTACCTGAAAGCTGTTGACTTGAGGAAATCCCGTGAAGAAATCAACCTGGAACTCGAGATTATAACTACAGTCGATCTTGATATACAGGCACAGGAACTGGGTTACACATCAGGCGAGGCAACAATCAATAAGTAGCCTCGCCGTTGAAAGTTACCCATTTACCGAGCATTACCTGGAACTACTCGCTTTCACTTCAGGCCGGGATGTTGCAAACACTAGGTTTTTTTACTCCTGTAATCATTTACCGCGGCTTCAATCAACTCCCGGCCAAGCTCAGCAACATACTGTTTACGCTCCGAGAGGTCAAGCGCGTCGGATATATCTTTCTCGGTTATAAACAGCGCTTCCTCCGGAGTTTTCCCCTTTATCAATTCGGTTATCAATGATGTAGCGGCAATCGTTGCCCCGCACCCGGAAGCTTTGAAGCGAGCGTCCAATATTATGCCTTCATCAATTTTCAAATACAGCTCCATGGTAACCCCTCGCGTGGGATCTCCGATAAAACCCTCCCCGCCAGCATCTTTTATAACCCCAACATTACGTGGGTTTTTAAAATAAGCTAGCACCTTCTCACTGTATTCAGAAAAGCGGCCTGCCATGGTGATTCTCCCTCTCTGATTAATTTTTTAAAAAGGTTAAATTTATTTGTAAAGCGGGCTTATTTCCCGAAGCCTGTAAACAATACCCGGTAAAGCTTCCGCCACCCTGTCCAGCTCATCCTTTTTTGTCCACTTTCCCATCGAAAGGCGCAGGGAGCCATGTGCCAGCTCTTTATTTCGCCCCATAGCCAGAAGAACATGTGAAGGTTCTATGCTTGACGTAGTGCAAGCCGAGCCGGTTGCGGCACATATTCCCTCGAGATCAAGATCAAGGCAAACGGAATCCCCTTCAACAAAATCTATACTTATATTAACATTGCCTGGCAATCTATCCGAAGGATGCCCGTTTAAGTAGATATCCGGAATAGAATCATGCAACCTGGCAATAAGATAATCTCGCAGTTTCGAAAGCCTTGCTGCATCAGCACCTGTTTCATTTTTAATAAGCCTTGCTGCAGTTCCAAAACCTACAATACCTGGCATATTCTCGGTGCCGGCCCGATAGCTGCCCTCTTGCTCGCCGCCGTCCAGTAAAGGGGTAACTTTTACATCTTTACGTACATAGAGAGCACCAATACCTTTAGGTCCATAAATCTTATGGGCCGACATGGACAATAAATCTACATCCAATTCTTCTACATTAACATGTATATGCCCCTGGGATTGTATAGCATCGGTATGAAAATATACATTATTTTCTCGTGCAATTTTGGCTATATGAGCTAAAGGCTGAATTGTTCCCACTTCGTTATTGGCATGCATTATGGTTATCAATACAGTTTTACCTTTAATTGCTTTTTTAACATCATCAGGGTCAACTCTACCATAACAGTCTACAGGAAGGTAAGTTATTTCAAAGCCCTGTCGCTCCAAACTATGGCAAGGCCCCAACACAGAATGATGTTCGACAGCGCTTGTAATTACATGGTTACCGGTTCCCTGAAGAGCCAGGGCTGCCCCTTTAATGGCCAGGTTATTGGCTTCAGTGCCTCCGCTGGTAAATACAATATCGCCACTTGTCGAATTAACAAGAGCTGCCACATCCCGCCTGGCTTCTTCCATAGCATCCCGGGCCTCTTCTCCATAGGAATACAAAGTAGAAGGATTACCAAAGGCTTCGTTTAAATAAGGCTTCATGGCCTCGAAAACCTCATGCCGCACCGGAGTGGTAGCAGCATAATCAAGGTATACTCTTTCCAATCAACCCCCTCCTTTTTTTAGATGCGAACACAATGAAACAAAATAAAGAATCACCAGATATAACTTTTATCAATTCTTATTATTGTAAGCACTTATCAGTGCTCCGTCAAAACTGTTTAATACTTCGAACCAAAGCAGCTGCAACTCTTTTTTATTGACGCAGCTACCTGCCTGCGCTATTATGCCCGTATAAAAATAGCCCGCTTATTTTATTTTCAGGTGATTGCCTTTGGACGGATTTATCAACCCTTTAATCGAAGAAGTTGAATTTCACACACATCCATCAGAAGTGTTTGAGCTTTTCGTTTCCAAGGCCTGTCCGTTTTTTCTTGACAGCGGCATGCAAGGTGCCAGGTTTGGCAGGTATTCTTTTATGGGAGCCGAACCTTTCCTGTTGGTTAAAACCCGGGGCAGACAATTTAGCATTATACAAAATGATACAGAAACTACTATCACCGGTAATCCTTTTGATCTTTTAGAGCATCATCTCAAGACATACCAAATCTCATGCCCGCCATCCACCATTCCCTTTACGGGTGGTGCAGTAGGTTATCTTAGCTATGACCTGTGCCGCCTTATCGAGACTATACCTTCAAAAGCAACCGACGATCTGGCATTACCGGAGTGTTATTTTGGCTTCTACGATGTGATTTGTGCATTTGACCACCTGGAAAAGAAAGCCTTCATTATTTCCACCGGGCTACCCGAAACCACACAAAAAGGCAGGCTCACCAGAGCTTCTAAGCGCCTGGTCCAGTTCAAAGAGGAAATCAGCAGAGCTACGCCTGATCAAAAAGGCTTATATTACCAGCCAGAACAGGAGGGCATCAATCGGAATATTACTGGCAATTTTTCCCGCAATGATTATATTGCGGCGGTAAACAAAGCACGTCAATACATCATAGAAGGCGACATATTTGAAGTAAACCTGTCACAGCGCTTTGAAACCGGGTTTAACATTCACCCTTTTGACCTGTATAAACGTTTAAGGCACATCAACCCTGCTCCTTTTGCAGGCTATCTTGATTTTGGATGTGTACAGATAATCAGCGCTTCCCCTGAAAGGTTCCTTAAATTGAGCGGTGATAGAGTTGAAACAAGGCCCATCAAAGGAACCCGCCCCAGAGGTAGCACCGCAGAAAAAGACAAAGCTCTTGCAAAAGAACTGTTACAAAGCGACAAGGACATTGCAGAAAATATCATGATAGTCGACCTGGAAAGAAACGATCTTGGACGTGTCTGCCGTTATGGCTCAATAGCAGTCGATGAGCTGGCAGCACTGGAAGAGTTCCCCACTGTTTTTCACCTTACCTCCACTATTTCCGGCCAGCTTCAAAAAGAAAAGACCCGGTTCGATCTATTAAAAGCCTCCTTCCCGGGTGGATCAATCACGGGGGCACCAAAAATCCGCGCCATGGAAATAATCGAGGAGCTTGAACCTACCCGCAGAAGCATATACACAGGCAGTATAGGGTACCTTGGCTTTAATGGAGACATGGACCTAAACATTGCAATCCGCACCATAATAGCAAAGGATGGTAAAGCCTATTTCCAGGCAGGAGGCGCTATTACCTATGATAGTAAACCGGAAGCTGAATATGATGAAACAATGCACAAGGCAAAAGCCCTGATTAACGCATTGAACAATTCACTCTGGCAGGGTTAACAATGATACTGGTAATCGATAATTATGATTCTTTTGCTTATAACCTGGTTCAATATCTGGGTGAACTTGGACAAAAGCCCATGGCATACCGTAATGATAAAACAACCATACAACATATTACGCACCTGAATCCGACCCATATAATAATCTCGCCAGGCCCAGGCACTCCGCTTTCGGCGGGGATAACCAACCAGGTTACCAGGCATTTTGCGGGTAAAATTCCTATACTCGGCGTATGCCTGGGACACCAGTGCATCGGCTATACATTCGGTGCAAAAATTGTTAAATCACCAAAACCTGCCCACGGCAAAAGCTGCCTTATATATCACGATTGTAAATCTGTATATTCCGGCTTGAAAAGCCCCTTTAAAGCCGGCCGTTACCACTCGCTCAGCGTAGATTCTTCTTCCCTGCCTCCTGAATTATCTGTTACTGCCTGGAGTGATTGCGGGCTGATCATGGGGCTCAGGCACAAGAAATATGTTGTGGAAGGAGTGCAGTTTCACCCAGAATCAGTACTGACCCCGGACGGTCATGATATTATAAGAAACTTTATACAATATTCCTGTGCCTGGTGGGATCAGGGGGCAATTTGTGTCTGAAGTAATATATTTTAACGGATCGCTAGTACCTTCTGATCAAGCCGTCATACATTCTTCAGATTCCGGATTTCTCTATGGTTATGGCCTCTTTGAAACCATGCGCGCCTATAATGGAAGGGTATTTATGCTGGACAAGCACCTTGAAAGGCTCAGGCTTTCATCCAGACGGCTTGGACTGGGTGATTTAAGCGAAGAAATTTCCATAGCCGTAAGGGATGTTATTCAAGCTAACAATTTAAACTCGGCTCGAATTAGAGTCACCGTCACGGCCGGAAATCAAATGCTTTTTTCAAGTCCAGTCCAAAAGGCTCAGCCGACCCTTCTGGTATCTGCAGTGCACTACTCCCCTTTGCCTGCGAATGTGTACCAAAAAGGTTTTTCCGCCATAATATCAAGCTTCAGGCGCTGCAGCTCTTCCCCCGTATCACAGATGAAAACTATCAGCTATCTTGATTGCATACTGGCCAAACATGAGGCCGCCTATTCCAGCGCTGATGAAGCCATTCTGTTAAATGAAATGGGAAACGTATGCGAAGCCAGCATGAGTAATTTATTTTTAGTTAAAAACAATGCTCTTCTCACCCCTTCTGTTTGCAGTGGTTTACTTCCCGGCATTACCCGTGGCGTTGTACTCGATATAGCCCAAAACCTTAAAATAAAGACCGCAGAAATTGATATAGAAAAGGAAGATCTGTATACTGCTGAAGAGATTTTTTTAACCAACTCCCTGATTGAAATCATGCCTCTGACAAAAATTGACGATGCATCAGTCGGCACGGGAAAACCCGGCCGCATAACCCGTTTGATTATGAAACATTATCAAAAAATTGTATCTACAGAAACTCTCCCGAACCCTGATAAATGCGACTAAATTATAAGGTGCTTCCAAACCTGTCAATGCTTTGACCAATCTTTTCACAGAAAGAAAAGACGGGGCATTTATGGTAAAATACAGGCATGAAATACTCTCTTGGAATTGACATTGGAACAGTTAACGTTAAACTAACACTCATCGACCAGAACTGCCAGACCATTTACACCGACATTCAAAAAGTAGATCAAGGCCCATTTATCACCGTTAATGACATGCTAAAAAGGCTGGGCCAGCAGACACCCCTTCCAGATATAGCCAGTGCTGGCTTTTCCGGCCCTGCCACCTCCACCATGACTCAAGAGCTATCATGGAACCAGTTCTCAAGTTCGATTGCAATCGCTTCAGGGGTTCTAGATATGTACCCGTCTGCAAGAACTATAATCTATGCTGGTGGACAAACAGCGCTTATCATTGAGCTTGAAGACGGCCTGGATAAACCATGGAAGGTCTACTCCAACCCTCTATGTGCCGCAGGTACCGGCCGCTTTATGGAACAGCAGGCTTATCGCCTGGGCATAGACATGGACAATTTTTCTGCTGCTGCTTTGCGCTTTGAAGGCAATGCGCCACGTATCGCTGCCAGGTGCAGCGTTTTTGCCAAAAGCGACCTCATACACCTGCAACAAAAGGGTGCTTCAATAGAAGCAATGCTTTATTCCCTGTGTGAAAGCATTGCTCGAATGATAACTTCTCTTCGCAAGGGAGCTTTCCATGAGCCGATTTACTTTGTAGGCGGAATGGCAGCCAATAAGGCTGTTCTTAAAGCCCTGAAGGAGAGTATTTCAAAACGAAACCAGAAAGAAGTTAATATAACCATACCGGAAAATTACATGTTTGTAGAGTCACTGGGGCTGGCCAAACTGTCCCGGGGCAAACCTTCAAAAGTTGAGCTTATACCACAGGAAGAATTGCAGGATAAATACTATGAACTTCCCAATCTCAAAGATCCGGGTGCAACACCTAAGCCGGAGACAGGCAGCGTTAAAGAATCCCAAAAAGCCTTCCTGGGCGTAGATGTCGGCTCAACAAGTACAAAAGCAGTGCTTGTAAACGAGGCTGGAAAAGTTATTGCCAAAGATTATATTATGACGGCTGGTCAGCCCGTTGAAGCAGTTAAGCAGGTTTTTGCCAATCTGGTTGAAAAGGGTGCCGAACTGGTTGAAATTGCAGGTGCTGGTGTGACTGGTTCAGGAAGATACCTGATAGGCAGCTTGATAGGAGCAGACCTGGTCAAAAACGAAATAACCGCTCAGGTACGAGCAGCGCAAGATATCGACCCTGATGCCGACATTATTGAAATAGGGGGCCAGGATTCCAAGCTGGTTATTAAGAAAAATGGTGTTGTTGTAGACTACCAGATGAATAAAGCGTGCGCTGCAGGAACAGGCAGTTTTATTGATGAAATGGCAGAAATGCTCGGCATTTCAGTCAAAAGCGGAGAGTTCGCCCGCCTCGCCTTCAAGGCGGCGTATACTGTAGACCTCGGCACCCGGTGCGCCGCATTTATGGGCCAGGCAATAACATCAGCCCAGCAACAGAATGTACCAATTGAAGTAATAGCTGCAAGCCTGTCCAACTCAATAGCCAAAAACTACCTTTCCAAGGTAGTAGGCTCGAAAAAACTCGGAGATAATATTATTTTAACCGGCGCCGTTTTTTACAACCAGGCAGTTATAGCCGCTTTCAAGCAGGAACTTGCCGGTAAACAAATAACAGTTGCCAAACACCGGGAAGTCAGTGGAGCCATAGGTGCGGCACTGCTGGCAAAAGAATCAAAAAACCAGCAGGCATCCGCGTTTAAGGGGTTCCAGGAAGTGATAGACACTCAATGCAACCTTTCAACATTTGTATGCAATAGCTGTGATAATAACTGTACTATAACACGGATGAAATTACCCGATGGCAGCCAGGCCTACTTTGGCAGCCGGTGTGATCTGTATGATGCATCACGAAAAACCCAAAAGGTAAAAACCCCCTTTGATGACAGACAGAAACTTTTATTCCAGCATTATAGTAGCGATGGTAAAGGCCCAAAGGTGGGCATACCTCGTTCTTTACTGGTATATGACTATGCCCCGCTGCTTATTGGCTTTTTGAACTACCTGGGGGCCAGAGTAATTCTTTCGGGAAACACTACCAAGCAAACGATGGAAAAAGCGGTCGAATTAAGCTATTCAGACAGTTGCTTTCCGGTAAAACTGCTCCATGGCCACGTTGAATCTCTACTGGAAAATGACTTCATCCTCTACCCATGTTCCATACGCCTGGGGGAAAAAGAAGATGACAGCAATCAAAAATATGCCTGCCCGCTGGTGCAAGCTTCACCCTTCATAGTACGAGAAGCTATAGGTGCCGGCAAACGCCTTATTTCACCCATAATAGACTTCTCCAATGGTGAGGAGGAAACCGTAAACAACTTTGCCAAAGCAGCCGTTGAAATGGGTTTCAACTACCGGGAGGGCAAGAGGGCTGCCAGAGCAGGACTTAAAGCACAAAGAGATTTCCAGGCTGAAGCAAGGAAGCTGGGGGAGAAAACACTTGAAAGCATCCGTCAATCAGGCAAACTGGGAGTGGTTATTATATCCAGGTCCTATATGTCGCAGGACAGTGGAGCCAATTTAGGCATTGCAGAGAAACTGGCTGAACTGGGAGTAGTGCCAATACCCATTGACTTTCTGCCACTGGAAAAAGAAAAGCCCGAAACATACTCCGACAGGCCTTTCTGGGCTTACGAGGGCAAATTCATATCTGCTACCGCAATTGCCACACGCGACCCCAGGCTATACGCCCTTACCCTTACCTCTTTTGGTTGCGGGCCAGATTCATTTATTATCAAGTTGCTCGAAGATATAAGCGGCACAAAGCCTATGGGCCAGCTGGAAACGGATGAACACGCAGCGGAGGCCGGCATGGTTACCCGGCTTGAAGCTTTTGTGGACACTATCAATGAGCATGCTCGATCGATGAAGGGCAAAAATACGGCTCCGCCTGCAAACGTTTACCGGGGCACAACATCCAATATTGCGCCGAATAACAAACTAT
>PUOQ01000085.1 GCA_003552785.1 Dehalococcoidia bacterium | reverse complement strand
GACAATTGTTATTCGTAAAGTGGTGATGATTATTCGAATGTTTTACCGCCCCAGATACCGAGATTGCCGCGGGTGCTCGGCACCCTCGCAATGACATCGGGTGGTTGCCCCACTTTTACTCTTGACGGGGTGATGACTCGCGGGTGGCTGGTCTTCGGGCGTGCTTTGCCTGTATAATTTAGCCTTAAAAGAGGTAGAATTGGTCTGGCTTCAACTAATAGTCTGCTTTGGCATTATTCTCTATGCGGGCACAAAACTGGCCCGCTACGGAGACGCTATCAGTGAAAAAACCGGCCTTGGACGCCTGTGGATAGGCATGGTGCTTATTGCCCTGGTAACCTCTCTGCCGGAGATGGTCACCGGCATCAGTTCCGCTGCTCTGGTTGGCCAGCCTGACCTGGCACTGGGCAACTTCTGGGGCAGCTGCATGTTCAACCTGCTCATACTGGCTGTACTGGATATAATGCACCGGGGTGGGCCGGTGCTTTCTGTTGCCAGCTCGAGAAATGTTATTCCCGCTTACATGGGCATCGGTCTGGTTGTTATTGCCGGTGGGGGCATCCTTGTTGGCCCGGGTGTTACCGGCGCAGCAATCGGCTGGCTGGGAGTGCTGAGCATAGTGATATTTGCAGCATACCTTCTTGGCATCCGAGAGATGTTTGTATTCAACAAAAAATACCCGGAGGCCGCTTCAGAGGAGCCCATGCAATATTCCGGGATAACCGGGCGCAGGGTGGCGGTGGGGTTTGGAATTGCGGCACTGGCAATTATTGGCGGGGGCATATGGCTTTCGTTTATCGGGGATGAAATTGCGGTTACCTATAACCTGAGCGCCAGCTTTGTGGGCAGCCTTTTCCTGGCTGTGGGCACCTCGCTTCCTGAAATTGTGGTGGCGGTAACTGCACTCAGAATCGGGGCAATTGACCTGGCTGTGGGCGACATCCTGGGTGCCAATATGCTAAACACCGCCAATATCTTTATTACCGATATATTCTATACACAGGGCCCGCTTCTTTCTCATGTTTCTTCAAGCAACCTGTTTGCTGTTGCAGCGGTAGTGCTTATGACCCTTTCGGTTATTGCCGGGCTCAAATTCAAGGCAAAAACCAAAACATTCAGGTTTATCAGCATCAACGCTGCCTTTATTTTACTGGTATACTTGTCAACCTCGGGCATTTTGTTTTATTATTAGTAACCCCAGTATTATTTCCTCTGGCCGAATTGTATTATCCGGCAAGTTTAAAGCAAAGACAAAATAAGGGGAAAAAGCTTTCATACACATTGATAAATTCTTAAGCTATAAGGTAAAATTACCCGATATGCCCCTGTAGCTCAGAGGATAGAGCACCGGCCTCCGGAGCCGGCAGCGAGAGTTCGAGTCTCTCCAGGGGCGGTGTTTTTTTTAATATATTTGAAATGATGGAGGCCTATTATAGTTACTAAAGAGAAAGTTACCGGAATCAGGTGGCATGGACGTGGCGGGCAGGGGGCGGTTACCTCTGCCGAGCTTATTGCCCGTGCTGCCATTGCAACGGGCGGGTGCGCCCAGGCGTTCCCCAGTTTCGGGCCGGAGCGGCGTGGCGCCCCGGTGCAGGCTTTTGACCGCATAAGCCAGAGCACCATACGGAACCGTTCCGAGGTGTCTGACCCGGATGTCGTCATTGTGCTCGATGCACGCCTGATGGATGCCGTCAACGTGGTTGCAGGCCTTAAGCCCGGCGGCCTGCTGGTGGTAAACACCCGGTTGAGCCCGGAGGAGTTAAGCTCACGGTTTGAAGACAGGTTCAGGGTGGCTACGGTTGATGCCAACACCATTGCCCGTGAGGAAATCGGCGTTCCGATTGTAAATACTACCATGATCGGTGCCTTTTTGAAGGCAAGCGGCCTGATGCAAAAAGAAGACCTTGTCGAGCCGCTGAAGTACCGGTTCGGGCGCCTGGCTGAAAAGAACATAAATGCCATGAACCGGGCTTACCAGGAAACCAGGATAAAGGAGAAGTAAATTGGTTAAACAAGATAATGAAGTTACCTGGCAAGATATCGAAATAGGCGGGATTGTAACCAATCCCGGCAATGCAGACTACTACCGCACTGGAGACTGGCGCTCCAACAAGCCTGTGTACGAGTTTTCCAGGTGCATAAAATGCGGGTTGTGTGCCATCTTTTGCCCCGAGGCGTGTATAACCCGGAACGAAGAAGGCTATTTTGAGGGCGATCAGTACTGGTGCAAAGGCTGCGGCATTTGCGCCAAAGAGTGCCCGGTTTATGCAATCAAAATGGTTGAGGAGGTTGAGTAATGGCAGAAAGGGCCGGCATTGAAACTTCTGTCGCCATTGGTGATGCAGTTAAAGCGGCCGATGCCGATGTCATCGCCGCTTATCCTATAACTCCGCAAACCCATATTGTTGAGCATCTTGCAGAGCTGGTGGCAAACGGGGAGCTGGATGCCGAATATATTCCGGTGGAATCGGAACATTCGGCCATGAGTGCCTGCCTCGGCTCGGCGGCTGCAGGTGCACGCACATTTACAGCTTCCGCCGGGCAGGGAATCGAGCTCATGCACGAGGTGCTCTATGTGGCATCGGCCATGAGGCTGCCCATAGTGATGGCGGTAACCAACCGGGCTGTTTCCTCCCCGCTCAGTGTATGGGGGGACCATTCCGATGTGATGTCCTGCCGCGATGTGGGCTGGATTCAGGTATTTGTTGAAAACGGCCAGGAAGCAGTCGACCATACCATATGTGCTTTCCGCATCGCTGAAGATAACAACGTACTGTTGCCCGTAATGGTGAACCTGGACGGCTTCCACCTTTCACATGTTATCGAGCCGATCACCGTTCCCGACAGGGAAGAGGTGGAAAAATACCTTCCGCCCAACAGTTACCCCCTGCCTTTAAACCCGGATAAACCGGTAGCCATGGGAGATTTTGCCCCGCCCTTTATATTCACCGAAGCCAAGTGGGCCCAGGAAATGAATATACGCAAATCCTACGACCACATCATAAAGGCGTGGCAGGAATTTGGCGAGCAGTTCGGAAGGCATTATCATCCGGTGGAACATTACCGGACGGAAGGGGCAACGACGCTCCTTCTTACCATGGGCTCATTCAGCGAAACTGCCATGACTGCCATCGACAGCATGCGGGAAAAGGGCGAGAAAGTCGGCCTGATCCGCCTGCGTTTGTGGCGGCCGTTCCCGTTTGAAGAACTCAGAAAGGCCCTCAAAGGCGTCGATACACTGGTGGTGCTCGACAGAGCCATATCTGTTGGCGGCCCCGGTGGCCCTGTTGCCAGCGAGGTAAAAGCTGCCCTGTACAACCAGAAGGACAGGCCCAGTGTAGTCAGCTTTGTTGGTGGGCTTGGGGGCCGGGATGTTACCCGGGAAGGCTTTGAAACCATAATAAATCGCGGCCGGGAAATTGCCGAGAAAGGCAGCGAAAACGAATTTGAAATTCATGGGGTGAGAGAGTAGATGATAAACAGCAGTGTATATGTTCCCCGGATATTACCCGAACTTGAAAGTTTTACCCCCGGCCATCGTGCCTGTGTCGGCTGTGGTGAGGTGCTGGCACTGCGCCTTGCTTTTAAAGCCATCGGGCGGGATGCAATTGTAGCCAACGCTACAGGCTGTATGGAAATAATTGCTTCTCAGCTTCCGTATACCAACTGGAAGGTGCCATGGATACACACCCTTTTTGAGAACACGGCAGCTGTTGCCAGTGGCATCGAAGCCGGGTTGAAAGCAAAAATGCGAAAAGGCCATCTACCCCGGAGGGACACCCGTGTGGTTGCCATTGCCGGTGACGGCGGCACAGCAGACATTGGCTTCCAGGCACTTTCGGGTGCCCTTGAAAGAGGCCATAACTTCCTTTATATTTGCTTTGACAACGAAGGCTACATGAACACCGGCATCCAGCGTTCTTCGGCCACTCCCTATGGTGCTACTACCACCACTTCGCCGGCCGGCAAGCAAAGCATTGGCCAGTTTACGTGGAAAAAAGACATGCCCGGTATTGCTGTTGCGCATAATATCCCTTATGTGGCTACCGCCTGCCCCAGCTATCCCGTAGACCTGATTGACAAGGTTAAGAAGGGGGTAGAAACAAAGGGGCCGGCATACATCCACATTTTCAGCGGATGCCCCACCGGCTGGGGCTGTGCTTCCGACCTTACCATTAAACTGGGCCGCCTGGCTGTAGAAACGGGCGCTTTCCCGATTTACGAGGTGGAAAACGGCAGATACACCGTAAATATAACACCTGAAAAGTTGAAACCTGTAAAGGATTATATGAAACCTCAGCGCCGCTTCCGGCATTTGACAGAAGATGCTGTCAAGGAAATTGAAAAGCGGCTGAGGGAAGAATATCACAAACTGTTGGAGAAGGCTGAATGTCAGAGTTAAGTGCAGTAAAAGAAACTATATCCTCCATCCTGGACAGGTATGACAGGGACAAAAGCAACCTGATTGCCATACTTCAGGATGTTCAGGCTGAATATAACTACCTTCCACGTGAAGCTATTGCCGAGGTAAGCCAGGCGCTGGATATACCTTTAAGCCAGGTGTTTAGCGTAGCCACCTTTTTCCGGGCATTTTCCCTTAAACCCAGGGGCCGGCACAGCGTGCATGTCTGCCTGGGAACTGCATGCCACGTGAGGGGCGCTGCCTCCATTCTGCAGCAGATGGAAAAGGAAATGAATGTGTGCTGCGGCGATACCACTGAAGACAAGAAGTTTACTCTTGAGGGAGTTAACTGTGTCGGTGCCTGTGCTCTGGGGCCGGTGGTGGTGGTTGATGGTGAATATATCGGCCATGTAAGCGTGAACAAGGTAAAACCGCTACTGGAGAATTACGATTAATTATGAACGATAAACAACAAAAACTCACATCCGTAGCCGAGCTTGAAAAGAAAAGACAGGGCCTTAACAAGCAGCGCAGTTCCGATGCACCCATGATTGCGGTATGCTGTGGCACCGGCTGCCAGGCTTACGGAGGCAAAAAAATTGCCGATGCATTTAAGGAAGAAATCGAAAAACATGGGCTTGGCGGCAAGGTGGAAGTCAAAACTACCGGCTGCCATGGTTTTTGTGAACGGGGCTTGCTGGTGGTCATACGGCCTCAGAACTATTTCTACCAGCGGGTCCGGCTTGAAGATGTGCCCGAAATTGTTAGTGAAACCGTTATAGGCGGCAAGCCCATTGAAAGGTTGCTGTACGAATCACTCGCCACCGGAGAAAAAATTGCCTCCGAAGAAGAAGTCCCGTTTTATAAAAAGCAGGTCAGGCTTGTTTTCGGTGACAATGGTTACATAGACCCGTATGAAATAGACGACTATATTGCTGTTGGCGGATACAGTGCTTTTTCCAAAGTGTTGAGCGGAATGACTCCCGAGCAGGTTATCGACGAAGTCCGGAAAGCCGGGCTCAGGGGCAGGGGTGGCGGAGGCTTCCCGGCCGACATAAAGTGGCAGAGTTCCAGAGAGGCCCACGGCGAGCCCAAGTATATAATCTGCAACTGTGATGAGGGCGACCCCGGTGCATTTATGGACCGCTCTCTTATGGAAGGCAATCCGCACGCGATTCTTGAAGGGATGATGATAGGGGCCTACGCAGTGGGCTCGAGCATTGCATATATTTATATTAGAAATGAATACCCGCTGGCGGTGAAAAATGCCTACAGGGCTATCCAGCAGGCCAAAGACTATGGCCTTTTGGGCAAGAATATTCTTGGCTCCGGTTTTGACCTGGAAATAAAAATTAACCGTGGCGGCGGTGCTTTTGTGTGCGGTGAGTCCACCGCGCTTATGGCTTCGATTGAAGGCAAGGTGGGTGAACCCCGGCCGAAGTACATTCATACTTCACATAAAGGTCTGTACAACAAGCCTACCGTATTAAACAATGTTGAAACCTGGGCCAACGTGCCGCTTATCATAAACAAGGGTGCCGACTGGTATTCAAAAATCGGCACCGAAAACAGCAAGGGCACCAAAATATTCTCACTGGTCGGGAAAATTAACCATACCGGACTCGTCGAAGTGCCCATGGGCATAACTCTTCGTGAAATTGTTTATGAGATCGGCGGGGGTATACCCGGGGACAAGAAGTTCAAGGCTGTCCAGACCGGTGGGCCTTCCGGGGGCTGTATTCCCGAAAACTTACTTGACCTTCCGGTTGATTTCGACGAATTAACCAATGCAGGCTCCATGATGGGCTCGGGCGCGATGATTGTGATGGATGAAGAAAACTGCATGGTAGACATCGCGCGTTACTTCCTCGAATTCCTTGAAGACGAGTCCTGTGGTAAATGTGTACCCTGCCGGGAGGGGCTTCGCAGAATGCGCGAAATTCTTGACGACATAACCCAGGGGCGGGGTGAGGAAAGCCACCTGGAAATGCTCGAGGAGATGTCGGAGGTAATCAACGACGGGGCTCTTTGCGGACTGGGGCAGACCGCCCCCAACCCGGTTATGACCACTTTGAAATACTTCCGCGATGAGTATAAAGCCCATATTCAGGACAAAAAATGCCCGGCGGGTGTTTGTAAATCTCTAATCACCTATCATATCATCGAAGAGAAGTGCACCGGTTGCAAGCTGTGCGTTAATGCCTGTTCCTACGGGGCGATTGAATTTATGGGCAAGAAGACACCCGTGGTACTACACCAGTCCGAATGCACCAAATGCGGTGCCTGTAAAGAAGTTTGCAAGCTTAAAGCTATAGAAATAAGGTAGCGGAGTTATAAATGGTAACTTTTAAAATAGATGGAAAAGAAATCAAGGCCAAAGAAGGCCAGACCGTTCTGGATGCAGCAACGGAAAACAACATCGAAATTCCTACACTTTGTGTAAATGAGTCGGTTTTGCCTTATGGTGCCTGCCGCCTTTGCATGGTGGATGTGACCAAGGGCAAACGGAAACGTACGGTAACCTCCTGTGCTTATGAAGTGGCCGAGGGAATCGAAGTTGACACAAAGTCCGAAAAGGTTATAAAGATCCGCCGGATGGTAATCGAGCTTCTGCTGGCACGTTGCCCGGAATCTGAAGAAATTCGGCAAATGGCTGAAAAACTGGGTGTAACCACCACCCGGTTCAAGCCCGACGAAGACGGGGACGCATGCATTTTATGCGCTCTTTGCACCAGGGCCTGCCGGGAAGTGGTTGGTAAAAGTGCCATCAGCCTGATAAACCGTGGCACCGAGAGGGAGGCGGCATTGCCTTTTTATGATGAGGCAGATGACTGCATTGCCTGTGGTTCCTGTGTTTATATTTGCCCCACCGGTGCAATTAAAATGGAAGACAAAGCTGGCACGCGCACCATATCATGGCCCAACTGCAGCCAGGAGTTCAAGCTGAAAGCATGCAGCGCCTGCGGCTTTTACTTTGCTCCTGAAAAACAGCTGGAGTTTATGGCTGCTGAAAGCGGAGTTGAGCTCGAAAAGCTTGAGATTTGCATGAGTTGCCGGCCATAGGCCTTTATAATTGCACTGCCTTAATGGCTTTGATATACTCATTTGAGGACGGGGTGTAGCGCAGTCGGCTAGCGCGCAGCGTTTGGGACGCTGAAGTCGGAGGTTCGAGTCCTCTCACCCCGATTTTCATATAAATATTTGGAAAGAAAAGCCCGCAGTTTTACTCAGAGTTCACCATATATGGGACTGGAAGAATACAGGGCAAAAAGAGACTTTTCCCGGACTACTGAACCCGGTGGCCGGGCCGCCCCGGAAGGCGGCGGGCAAAGCCGGTTTGTTGTACAGGAACACCACGCCAGCAAACTTCACTATGATTTCCGTCTGGAGATAGGCGGTGTATTGAAAAGCTGGGCGGTTCCAAAAGGGGTTCCTCTGCAAAGTGGAATCCGGCGCCTTGCTGTTGAGACGGAAGACCATCCCCTGGATTACATAAACTTCGAAGGTGTCATCCCCGAAGGAGAGTACGGCGCCGGCAGTGTAAAAATATGGGATAGCGGAGCCTATAAACTCCTTAAAAGCGACCAGAAAAAGATGGAATTCCACCTTGAAGGCAGCAGGGTAAACGGTGAGTATGCCCTGGTAAAAACCGGGGATAAGAGCTGGCTCCTGCTAAAAAAGAAGCAACGTTAAAATATTTTTAAAGGCGGTAATGAACATGGCCAGTGTAGAGCTTGTTGTAAATGGTAAGGAGATAACCAATAACGAATTTGTAGAAAGCATGATTGCAGCTGTTGCGAAAGGTGTGGCCGATTCGCTTACAAAGGGAGAGGGTTATGAGACGGCCGAGTTTGTTATTGATGGTTCCAACGTCGAAATCAAGGTCGACTGCCGGCCGGTTGAAGTCAATGCTTTTGTAAGCGATATGGTCAGAAGCATTATTCTGGGTGCTTTAAAACCGCTTAAAGGTTTTGGCGAAATAGAACGGGTCGAGCTAAAGGTGGCATTTTAAGCCTAACCATGAGGCCTGAAGCAAAATAGCCCGTTAGCCTGTTTTTTTCCGGTGGTAGGGGATTTCTTCACATAATAACTTAATCCGTTGGCTGATGTTTGCTCTTTGGCGTACTGTACTTTACTTGACACCAAAGCTTGCCTAACGGTAATATGAGTTCCAATTGAGTTAACTATCAGGGTTTTTTCATGACGTTTCAGGCAGGTAGCCCCCTTTTTATTTTTAGACTACCTGCCTGTAATAAAATACAGGGGTACTCATGGAGTTTAAAATTTAGAAATGCCGAACAGAGTATCAAAAAGCACCCAGGTTAAGTTGCCACGCCTGCCCCAGAACACGTTTTTAATACTATTTCTTCAGTTTGTCCCGCTTTTTCTTTTCTGGTTAGTTCTTAGCGGCAGCCTTCGCCCCTTTTT
>PUOQ01000115.1 GCA_003552785.1 Dehalococcoidia bacterium | reverse complement strand
GTATGGTAACTGATTTCATGATGGCTTCTACCACCGAAAGGTCTGCCATCCGGGCAACACCTCCATCGGCACGGATATCCGAAGGCACCCTCTCCAGCGCCATGACGGCACAGGCACCGGATGCCTCGGCTATTTTAGCCTGCTCCGGATTGACCACGTCCATAATGACCCCGCCTTTTAGCGACCGGGCAAGGCCTGTTTTATCTTTCCACGTTCCGGTTTTCATTATTATTATACTCTCCTAATTACTATTTTATATCCTTGCTTAAATGTAATCAAGGACAAAAAATAAATGGTACTGAAAATTAAATAAAAATATTTATTTAAGTGGTTTTTTAGAGGGCATTCCAGGCCTTCTCGGGTATTTTGCGGGCGTGGACATAAATTTTTCAATTACAATTACATGTCTTTTATCTTCAAACTGCGGGATACTCACTGGAATTATGTCTCGAATACGTCCGCCTATTTCATCCAGGGCAAACTTTGCCTGGTTTAGCTCGGCATCAATACCACCTTTTTTTAATGCAATAAAGCAGCCATTGTTATTGCAAAAAGGCAGGCACAGCTCAATAAGAATATTCAATTTGGCAAGTGCCCTGGATAAAACTACATCATATTGGTCGCGGTAAATTGGGTTTCGAGCAATGTTTTCGGCTCTATCATGCAGTACGTGTATATTTACCAGGTCCAGTGTTTTAATTATATGCTCCAAAAAACTGCATTTTTTCACATTGGAATCAACCAGAGTCAAAGACAAATGCGGAAAGACAATTTTCAAAGGTATACCTGGAAAACCCGCGCCGCTTCCTATGTCGATAACTTTATATGATTCTTTCGATTTGAAGTAATTGACGCCTAATGAAACGGTAAGAGAATCTATAAAGTGTTTTATTTCAACATCACTTCTTTCTGTAATGGTGGTTAAATTTGTTTTGAGGTTCCAGTCAATCATTTCACGGTAGAGCAGATCGAATTGCTCGACTTGATGGCCGGTAAGGTTTATTTGAAGGTTTGATGCTGCTGATAGAAAATTCATAAAATTGGCTCAGCTAAATTATAACATTTTATTAAACTGGCTCCTTTGTTGCCAGTCGCCATTTATGCTATAGTAAAATCAACCGCTAGGGGGGCAAAGACTGCTGAGAATCCTCATTGGAGGATAACCCTTGTAACCTGAACTTGGTAATGCAAGCGTAGGGAAGTGGGTATTTCAACCAAGGAACTGGGGTAGCAGACTCAGCCCTTGGTTTTAATTTTTAAAGAGGGATTGACATGACGCAGCTGGAAATAGCAAGGCAGGGAATAATCAGTTCAGAGATTGAGGAAGTTGCCAGGCAGGAAGGGTTGCAGCCTGATTATATCAGGCGAAATGTAGCAGATGGAAGGGTGGTTGTTCCGGCAAATGTAAATCATAAAAACTTAAGACCGGTTGGTATAGGCGCGGGCTTGAGCACCAAAGTAAATGCAAACATAGGTACTTCCTCTGATGCACCCGGTCTTTCAGCTGAAATCGAAAAACTAAATGTTGCTCTTGAGGCCGGCGCTCATACAGTTATGGATCTAAGCACCGGCGGTGATATATCCGGTATAAGAAGGGCGTTGATTGAACAGTGCAGCGTTCCGGTTGGCACAGTGCCTGTATACCAGGCGGCCATAAAATCTATAAGTAACCGCGGAAGCATCGTTGACATGACAGCCGATGATATTTTTGAAGCCATAGAAGAACATGTCCGAGACGGAGTTGATTTTATCACTGTTCATTGTGGAGTTACCCGGGAGGTTATATCTTATCTTGAAAAAAAACCCAGACTTTCCGGCATAGTAAGCCGAGGAGGGTCATTCCATGCCGGATGGATTAAGCATAATAATAAGGAAAACCCACTTTTCGAGCAGTTTCAGCGCCTGCTTGATATAGCTAAAAGTCACGATGTTACTCTGAGCCTGGGTGATGGTTTGAGGCCGGGCTGTATTGCTGATGCAAGCGATAATGCACAGATCGCCGAGTTGAACGTATTGGGAAGTCTGGTTGTTGAAGCCAGAAAAAATGGAGTTCAGGTGATGGTTGAGGGCCCCGGGCATTTACCTTTGGATCAGATAGAAACAAACATGAAGCTTGAAAAACAATTGTGCCACGACGCTCCATTTTATGTGCTGGGTCCTCTTGTTACAGATATAGCAGCAGGTTACGACCACATTACAGGTGCTATCGGCGGAGCAATTGCCGCTATAACAGGGGCAGATTTCTTGTGTTACGTCACCCCTTCTGAGCATCTAGGTTTACCCGATGCACTGGATGTGAGAAACGGAGTTATAGCTTCCCGCATTGCTGCTCATGCCGCAGATATTGTAAAAGGAGTAAAGGGCGCCCGGGAAAGGGACTACCAGATGAGTAAAGCCCGTAAAAACCTTGACTGGGAAACTCAGCATAATCTGGCACTGGATCCTCAAAGATTTAAAGAGATACGGGATAGAAGCAAAACCAAAGGGGATGCATGCACCATGTGCGGCGATTTTTGTGCCATGAAGCTTGCCAGTGAATATGTTGATAATAAGGGCAAGTGTTTGTAGAAATTTTAAGAAGGTCACACAACTAAAAATCTGAATAAGCCAGACAGGTATATCAAAAATGAAAAATGGAGGCGAAATGGAATTTCAAGTTGAAGCGATAAACCCGGGAGAATGTAAGGCTGAAGCGCTGGTAGTTTGCTGCTTTGAAAAGGAACCAAAAATTGAGGGTTGCTTGAAAGATATTGACCATTCTTTGGATGGTAAGATACAACAATTAATTACTCAGGGAGAAATAAAAGCAAAAGACGGTGAAGTTACCACTATTCACAGCTTTGGAAAAATCGAGCCACAAAGAGTTTTGATAACCGGCCTTGGCAAAAGGGAGCAATTTAAAGCAGACGTGCTGCGCAGGGCTATGGCTAATGCCTGTCGTGCGCTTGTAAAAATAGGTGTTACCGATGTCGCGGTAAGTTTACCCGGGAACCTCAAGGGAATCGAGAGTAAAAGTATACTCGCTCAATTGGTTGCTGAGGGGTTTATCTTTGGGAACTGGTCATTTAAAAAGTACGTTACCAATTCAGAAAATCATAATAAAATTGAGAAAATAACCTTGCTTTCAGAAAAGCAGGAAGATATAGCAACTATTAATGAAGGCATTTTTAAAGGTAAAGTCCTTGCTGAAGCTGCCAATTTTGCCCGCGATATGATTAACGAGCCGGCCAATTACATGATACCCGAACAAATGGCAATGGTTGCGAACGATGTGGCAAAAGAGAATAATTTGGAAATTGATGTTATGGAAGTAGAGCGGATGGAAGAGATGGAGATGGAAGCTATAATGGCTGTAGCCAGGGGCAGTTGCAATCCCCCCAAGTTTATTGTAATTAAGTACAAGGGACGCTCTTCCGAGGAGGTAGACCTGGCTCTGGTGGGCAAGGCAGTAACCTTTGATTCGGGGGGCATATCCATAAAACCTTCGGAAAAAATGGAGCAAATGAAAATGGATATGGCCGGCGGGGCATCTGTTATAGCCGCTATAAATGCCATTTCAAGGCTAAAACCTGCTATCAATGTTGTTGCTCTTGTAGCTGCTGTGGAAAATTTGCCTGACGGCAAGGCTCAACGCCCCGGTGACGTAGTTAAAACCATGTCAGGCAAAACTGTTGAGGTTATATCTACTGATGCAGAGGGCAGAATGACAATGGCAGATGTATTAACCTACGCAGGAAGGATGGGAGCAAAATACGTGGTTGACGTTGCCACTCTTACCGGGGCCTGCGTGATAGCGCTCGGCGAGGTTGCAACCGGAGTATTTACCAATAAACCGGAATTCGGGCAAATGGTTGTTGATGCCGGAGAAGAGGCCGGTGAATACATGTGGCAGATGCCGATGTTTTCTGAATACAGGGAGCAGTATAAGAGTGACATTGCTGATATGAAAAACGCCGGCGGGCGGGACGCAGGGGCGATTACAGCGGCACTGTTTTTATCAGAATTTGTCGGGGATAATCCATGGGTGCATCTCGATATTGCCGGAACTGCGATGATAAGCAAAGACCGTGGATACTGGAAAAAAGGCGGGACCGGGGTACCGGTAAGAACTTTGACCAATCTGGCTATGAACATGGCAGAAAAGATTAAGTAATCCAGATTGAATGGTTTATATACCCAGCCTTATGCAGATTTCTTCAATGGTGAGGCCATCAATGGAGATTACTTTGTTTTTTGAAGTAAATCCATGAGTGATGGCAATGCTGGACCCGGGCACTTTAAGCTTTTTACTTAAAAACCTGATAAGCTCCTGATTGGCTTTGCCGTCAACAGGTGGGGCTTTAACCCTAACTTTTAATGTGCCGTCTTCAAGCACCCCAAGATCATTGTGCTTGGCACCAGGAGAAATTTTCAGGTTCAACTGACAGCTATTTTTCATTCCTGCTGGTGGAACTATCTGCTATCTGATAAACTCCAAAAGCAATTCCGGATAATAATAGTATAATCGCAATAACGCTCCAGAATATTCCAGTAGCAATTTCAGGAGACAGAATAGAGCCTAATTGAACAAAACCGGGCATTATGTCGGTAACTGTAAGAGCTGCGGCAATTGCCGCAGCGATACCTAAGAAATTAAGTGTCAGGCATATAGTTGCCATAACAGCCTCCGTGATTTATTATCATTTAATAATTAATTATAATGAACACAATACAGACTAAGCGATATTAACATAATGAGGTAATAATAGTCCATACCCCAATTTGGAGAATGTGTTAAATGTTTAATGATGCCAGTGCTTTAATTGATGATTTGAAATCCAGGGGGCTTACCCTTGGTGTTGTGGAGTCGGCTACAGGGGGGTTAATATCCCACATTATCACTGACGTTCCAGGTTCCTCTGAAGTTTTTAAAGGTGCCATTGTTGCTTATAGTAATGAATTGAAATTGAAACTCGTTGGTGTACAGGTAGAAACATTACATAAATATGGATCAGTAAGTTCTCAAGTAGCCGAACAAATGGCAGAAGGTGGCCTTAATTTGTTAAAAGTGGATATTTGTATCGCCGATACCGGTATAGCCGGGCCTGGCGGAGGCACCGGTGAAAAACCGGTTGGGCTGGTATGGGGTGCCATGGCCAGCGATAAGGGTGCTTGCAGCAGGCAATACATCTTTAATTACACGAGAGTTATAAACAAACAAAAATTTGCTCTTACGGCTTTAGGGATGGTTGAAGAATACCTTAAATCTACAGCATAAGAGAAAATATTTCGATTGTTTTTTGAGTAAATACAGAGTCCGATCATTATATGTTATACTCTTCGAAACTTTTGATCTAGAAAGGATAAAAATGAAGCGTATCGATGGCCGCAATTATAATGAACTGCGACCGGTTAAAATAACTCCAGGTTTTCAGTCTTTTGCCGAGGGCTCGGTCATTATTGAAGTGGGCAAAACGGTAGTTGTATGTTCGGCAACTGTAGAAGACAAGGCCCCTCCCTTTTTAAGGGGCACCGGAACCGGTTGGGTTACTGCAGAGTATGCGATGCTGCCCAGGGCTACTGCCAGCCGCACGACTCGAGACAGCGTTACCGGCAGGATATCCGGAAGGAATCAGGAAATACAAAGGTTAATCGGAAGATCACTAAGAGCGGTAACCGACCTTTCGCAGCTGGGCGAAAGAACAATAATACTTGATTGTGATGTAGTGCAAGCCGATGGCGGTACGCGAACCGCAGCCATTACCGGTGCATATATTGCACTCTATCAGGCTATATATAATATGTCTCGCATGGGGTTGGTAAACAACCTGTTTATGAGTCAGGCTGTCGCTGCTACCAGTGTTGGAATTAGCAAGGGGCGGTTGCTTCTTGACTTGAACTATGATGAAGACTCCAGTGCCGAGGTTGATTTTAACGTTATCATGACATCAAGGTCAGACCTGGTGGAAGTACAGGGGACAGCTGAAACTAAACCGTTCAGCCGCAGGCAAATGGATGAAATGCTCGACCTTGCCGAGGCAGGTATCAACCGGCTTTTTGAAATTCAGCAGAACATCATAAAAGAACTCGGTATCAGTCTGGCTTAATGTCTTATGTGCCCGTTGCCAAATATAACCCACTTATAAGATGTAATTTCTCTTAATCCGAGTGGGCCTCTGGCATGAAATTTCTGGGTGGAAATGCCTACTTCTGCACCCAGTCCAAATTGGGCTCCATCGGTAAAACGAGTACTTGCGTTGGCAAAAACGGCGGCGGCATCGACCTCATTAAGGAATCTCATCACCGAAGAGTAGTTCTGGCTGAGGATTGCCTCAGAATGCCCCGAACCAAAGGTTTCAATGTGTTTAATTGCTTCGTCCATGTTGTCGACTGTCTTGACGGCTATTATCAGGCTCAAAAACTCCATCCCCCAATCATCATGTGTGGCCTGCAGGCAATCAAAGCCCTTATCCTTGATAATCCGGTAAGCTTTTTCGTCACAGCGCATTTCTACACCGGCATTGAAAAGTTGTTTTGCAAGCAAGTGAAGGTATTCACCGGCAATATCTTTGTGAACAATAACTGTATCCAGGGCATTGCAGACAGTTGGGCGTTGAGTTTTGGCGTTAAAAACAATATCTACAGCCTCGTCTATATTGGCTTCGGAGTCTACATAAGTATGGCATACTCCAACGCCGCCGGCGACAACCGGAATGGTCGAGTTCTCTCTGATCATTTGAATTAGTCCGGCACCACCCCGGGGCACTACAAGGTCAATCAAATAGTTCATTTTTAGTAAATAATTAACAAGATTGCGTTCAGTGTTTTCAATAAATTGCACCGAATTGTCGGGCAGGCCAGCTTCCCCACAGGCCCGAATCACAACACCGGTCAAGGCTTTGTTTGTGTAAAAAGCTTCTTTGCCGCCTCTAAGTAAAAGGGCGTTGCCACTTTTCAAGCAAAGGCTGGATATATCGATAGTTACATTGGGGCGGCTTTCGTAGATAGCAGCAATAACACCCAGGGGCACTCTCTTTTTTCCGATTATCATGCCGTTGGGCATGGTTTGAGTGTCAAACATCTCCCCAACGGGGTCGGATAGTGCTCTTATTCTGGTAACGTCCTGGGACATGTTTTGTATCCGGCCCTCATCAAGCATTAACCTGTCGAGCATAGCAGGGTTCATACCGGATTGAAGTGCGTTTGTATAGTCTATTTCATTGGCTTTAAGAATCTCGTCCTGGCATTCAATTAGATACCGGGATATGTTTTCAAGTGCCTCGTTTTTAATATCGGTCCGGGTATAAGCCAGTTTTCGGGATGCCAGGCGAGCTGCCTCTGCCTTGGTGGATGCTTCTTCCATGTAAGTTGTCACGATAGCCCTCCTTTATACAGGATAGATTTACATAATACTAATTTCTTAGGTCTCCGTTGCCTCTGAAAATATAACAGTATAGAGGACTCAAGCCCTGAACCGCCCGGTTTACTTTTTTCCTTAAAAAGCATCTGCCTTTCCTTCCATCTTCGAGAAGGATCAGGTAGCTGTCGCCTTCTTTCAAAGGTTTCTTGTCGGCAAGGACAAGTTCGCCCCACCAGCCGTTATCATTGTCAGCAATGAGCCGGTAGTTAACCTCAACCAATAGATTCCCGTCATGAGCGCTGTAAAGATGTCCGATTGCCATTGTTTCTCCTTTATAAAATTACCAGATTATTTCTATGTATTACTTCGGCGCCGTAATCGTAGCCAAGAATATCTTTAATCTTAGAAGAGTGCACCCCTATAATTTGTTTTAAATCATCTGAGCTGTAATTGATTAGACCGGACCCCAGCCTGGCACCATCATAGTCCAGGATGTTAACTGCATCACCGCGGTTGAATTTACCATGAACATTTTTTACACCAGCCGGTAAGAGACTGCGTTTTTGTGTTTTTAAGGCGGTAACGGCACCCTTGTCCAGTTTCACGTTGCCACGGGTGCAAAGGCCTGAAAGGAGCCAGCGCTGCCGGCTCTCTTTGCGGCTCCCCACAGGAAGGAACCGGGTACCCACTGCTTCACCGTGGACTGCTCGTTTAATAATGTCAGGTTCGGAGCCGGAGGCAATTATAACACTAATGCCGGATTCAGTGGCCAGTCTGGCAGCTTCCAGCTTGGTTATCATTCCACCGGTAGCTGCTTTGCTATGCGTTGAAATTGCCATGCGCTGAATATTGCTGTTTATTTTTTCAACAACGGGGATAAGTTTTGCTTTATTGGGGTGCCTTAACGGGTCATAAGTATAAAGGCCACTTACATCAGACAGAATAAGCAGCAGGTCGGCATCGACCAGGTTGGCAACCATTGCTGAAAGGTTGTCATTATCTCCGAATTTTTCTTCCCGGATCTCATCTATAGCAACTACGTCATTTTCATTAACGATGCAAAGAATGCCCAGATCCAACAGGGACATCAGTGTATTGCGTGCGTTTAAATAACCGGAACGGTCTGAAAGATCGTGCTTGGTAAGCAAAGCCTGGGCAACAATAATTTTATGTTCTTTGAATAGTTTCTCATAAATGTTCATCAGGCGGCTTTGTCCTACCGAGGCATAAACCTGGCGTTCAGCGATTTCAGCCAGCCCTTTGACTTTACCTGTCTTTTCTCTGCCTGCGGCACATGCACCTGAAGAAACCAGCGTAATCTGATAACCTTCTTGATGCAGGGCAGAAATTTCAGAAACCAGCCTGGTGATAGCAGTTAAATCCAGGCAGGAGGAATTGCTGGTGAGCAGGTTGGTGCCTACTTTAACTACAACACGCTTGTGATTATTATCGTTTTTGTTGAACATATCAGGGCATTCAATATATGGTCAATTATAGCAATCCCAATGAGTGCAAACAAGGTTATGATTGGATCTGCAGTTTATGCTATGATAATTACTCTTATGGCAGAGAATTTTCGAGCACCACGCCGAATGACGTTAGCCAT
>PUOQ01000125.1 GCA_003552785.1 Dehalococcoidia bacterium | reverse complement strand
GTTTCGCCGGTGATGTATGCGCGGCTGTCCGGAGAGCCGGTCTTTGAATGGAAGCCGGTTGCATACGAATACATGGATGTAACTTATGAGTTTCAGATAATTAGAAACCTGGATGAACCTGAGGTGGTGCTGGGTGAAACCGGCCTGGAAGAAACTGAATACACCCTCAAAAAGGACGTTGGCCTGGAGCATGCCGGCGAAGACGACCCGTACTACTGGCGGGTTAGAGCCGTCGATGAGGCCGGCAACACCGGCCCCTGGTCCGATGCGGGTGAGTTTTATTACGGCTCCAGCTGGCCGGGATGGCTTACCTGGCTGCTGGTGGGGCTGGGGGTGGTGATTCTGGGTGTTGTGATTTACCTGCTTCGCTGGCGTATTGCCTACTTCTTTTACTAGTTTTCCAATGCCAGCAGAGCTGCCTATCCTGAGGGGGAATACGGCGAAGTAACTCAACCCGGCTTCTGGTTAGCCATGTGCCGGGTTTAGTTTTTATTTGAACCCTGCACATCCCGGCAGTGGTAGTACCCTCTGGCCTGGCGGTGACCTATTTTCCTTAAGATAATTTCGATATAGCCGGGGTACTTTTCGAAGGCGCATAAATCTCACACGCCGGTTGCAAGGCGGGGGCGGAAACCACGGGCGGCCCTTACGGTTAAAGCCAGGCTCATAAGAAAGTCGTCATTGCCCCGGGCACGTTCTACGTAAAAGTTGAGGTTGCCGCCGCTTGAGTAGCCGGCTTTTGCCCGTTCCAGTTCACTCCAGAACTTTTCGCATTCGCCTGAACCATCGCCTGCGTACATTTTTACTCTGCCAGAATTTACCGCGCTCAGCAATTCAAAGCCCAGTTCGGATTTACTTTTTGAAGTAAAATTGAACGATTCCACTTTCGAGCCCAGTTCAGCCCGCAGGAAGGAAGCCACTGGCTGGCCCAGCCCGGTTGAATCTGCGGTTACCCTGGAGCATTTCCAGAATTTACCCAGCAGGTGAACCAGTTTGGGGTGAAGGCTGGCGTGGTTTTGCCCCGTCCATGAGTAATGCTCAACTATCCTGATGCAGGGTTCGCCGGTTTGGGGCATGGGGCTTATTGCAGCAATGGTTACGACTGTCGAATCCGGCCTGGGGCGCATGCCGGAAAGGGCGTCGCAGGTTTCCTCCGCCTCTCCGGCGATGTCGATGCCGGCTACGTAATGACAGCCCGCATCCGGCTGGCTCCGGCGGCTGTGGCTGCCTTTAATAATGGCAAGTGAGCTGCGGCTGAAAAAACCACCGCCGGAGGTAAGCGGCTTCAGCAGGTACTGGGTGAGGAAGAGGGGGTGGTTTTCACCCAGCCTCTGGCGTTCGTTTTCCACGTAGCCGGCATAGGCGGGGTTGAAGCGGGCAATGCTCTCCCAATCATAACAAAAGTGGCGGCGGAGGCCGTCCTTTCTTTCAAGCTCCAGGTTGTTTTGCTTTACCTCTTCCAGAAGGGTGGTGTCGTCCCAGGCGGTTCCATAAAGCACGGTGGTGACATTGGTTGATGCGCCCATGGGCTTAAAGTCCCGGCTGAAGACCTGTTTGTCTATATCCTGGGCTTCGTCGATTTCCAGTAGTAAATGGGCGGTGTTTCCTACGGTATTTGCGGACCTGTCTGCAGAAAGAAAAATAGCCCTGGAATTTCCTAAACGGATGATGTAACCCATGCTGGAACGCCACAAATTCAAAAATCCGGCGTCGTTAAGACGATCTTTGAGTCTTACCATGGATATAACCGTTTGGGGCTTAAAAGTTGGAGCGCATTTGATCAGGTTTCTGGGAGGGCCCGCCATGTACAGGGTCATCAGCAGCAGCTCCATCTGGGCCGAGAGTTCATTTTTACCGCCCTGGCGGGCAATTTCAACCGAGAGGGTCAGGCCCTTTTCTTCAAACACGCTTGATAAAATTGCCCGGGCGATTTCCTGCTGGTAGGGGCGGAGCCTATCTACCAATGAAGTTGTTCAGGCTCAGACCGAGGGGGAGGGCTACATCCTTGAGTACGGTGCCAACCGCTTCTTTCAACCCCTGTTTGTCTTCCCGGTTCAGGTTGTACTTGGTGCGTATCAGCCCGGCCAGTGTGTTCATGCCGCGGCTTATAAGCTCGATGTTTTGCGAGTCGTAGTTTAAAACTCCCTGGATTTTCACCCGCATGAGGGCAATTTCTTCATCCAGGCCTTCGACCAGGGTGGCTTCGGCAAGTTCGAACCTCTCCTCTTCGGTTAAGTGCCTGGCATAGAAACCGTGTTTCCTGGCGTGCTGGTTGCCGGGCGGACCGCCGCTTCGCTGTTTTGATTCGTTTTTCATTTCCGGCCATGTTAGCACGGGAGTTTTTTAAGCGATAGGGCTTTTTGGCGTTTTATAATCGAAAAAGTGAACTGTTTCGTTGACACCTGGAGCAGCCCCCGTCTATAATTTAATCTGGTAATGCCGAAGTGGCGGAACGGCAGACGCGCTACGTTCAGGGCGTAGTGTCCTTATGGGCGTGTGAGTTCAAATCTCACCTTCGGCACCATCTTCAAGCGCTTGTAGCTCAGTTGGATAGAGCGCAGCCCTGCGGAGGCTGAGGCCGTGGGTTCGAGCCCCACCAAGCGTGCCACTTTCGGGCGGTTAGCTCAGCTGGTTAGAGCACCTGCTTTACACGCAGGGGGTCATTGGTTCGAGTCCAATACCGCCCACCATTTTTCAAAGCTAAAGTAGCCGGAACCGTTTTTTGCCTTCAATAGCGTTGGGCAAGGCAGATTGCCAGAGCTTTGCCTTACCGCCTGTTTGGCCTCCGCGGTGCAACGCTCATATAAGCTCAGGCAATACCGCGACATATGTAATCCCCGGCGGGAATAACCCGGGCTATTTGGCTAGCAAGCCGCCGTCTATGACCAGCTCAGAACCCGTCATGAAGGATGATTCATCGGAAGCCAGGAAAAGTACTCCGTTAGCAATATCTTCAGGTTTCCCCAAACGGGGTAATGGAGTAATTGATTCCAGATAAGCTTTTTGTTCCTTGTCAGCTAAAATACTCTGGGTCATTGTTGTAGCAATAACTCCGGGATGCACAGAATTAACCCGTATGTTGTCTTTGGCAAAATCCACCGCGACATTCTTGGTTAAAGTCCTGTTACCCCCTTTAGAGGCGTTATAAGCAGCGCCCCCTATTCCAATTATACCGGAGACGGAAGATATGTTTATTATTGAACCTCCCCCTGCTTTACGCATCTCAGGTATAACGTATTTAATTCCCAGAAAATTCCCAGTCAGGTTGATGTCCATCAGCTTGTTCCACTCATCAAGCGTAATTTGCTCAGCATTCTTTTGTATAACTATTCCGGCATTGTTCACCAGTACATTTACCTTGCCGAAGGCATCAACTGCTTGCTTTACAACTTCCTTCCATCCTGCTTCGGAGGCAACGTCATGTTTTACTGCTATAGCTTTGCCCCCCTTTTCATTGATTTCCCCTACAACTTCTTTGAGCTTCTCCTCCTGTAAATCAGTAGCAACAACCCTGGCTCCCTCTTTTGCAAACATTTTGGCCTCCAACGCTCCCATTCCCATGGCTGCGCCTGTAATGATGGCCACCTTTCCGTCTAATCTTCCCATTCTGGTTTATTCTCCTTTTCAATTTAAATTTGGTCAATCCCGTCGATTTCAAATAATGATGAAGAATTACTGTATAAATTAAGAGTCGCTAACATTAACACTGACTATTTTCTTTGTCAAATGTTCAAATAAAAATCAATGAATTGCTATCAGCTTTAGGGCAGGTTGACAATTAGATGGGAGTTGTATATTATCGGCTTCACGGAAAAAGTGTTCGAAGCCGGCTCGCCCTTGGAAAACCAGGCTGGCAGAATTTATTCCTTAACCGGGGATTCTGGTTACCGAAATCGGGCCTGCACGGGTGTGCATGGAAGCCCGGGAATTCTTCTTGTAGCCTGTAGAGGCCAATCATAAGGAGGCAGATATGGAACTTTCCCAGCTTTTGGGTATAAGTGCACTGGTAATCCTTGCGTACATGACGGTTTTATTTTTTATAGCCCAGGTGCGCAGGGATAACTCTATTGTCGATATAGGCTGGGGGTTCGGTTTTATACTGGTAGCGCTGACAGTGCTTCTTGTACAAGAAGAATTCACACCTCGTCAACTGATTGTTACCGCTCTTATTGCCCTCTGGGGTTTTCGGCTTTCGGGAAGAATACTTAAGCGGAATTGGGGTAAAGGCGAGGATTTTCGGTATCGTAAATGGCGTGAAGAGTGGGGAAAATATTTTACCCTTCGCAGTTATTTCCAGGTATTTATGCTTCAAGGGTTTTTCATGTGGCTTATCAGCATTCCTGTGGTAATAATTGCAGCCCGCCCGGTACCTGAATTCCACTGGCTGGATTTTGCCGGTATTGCCATCTGGCTTGTCGGGTTCTATTTTGAAGCAGTTGGAGACTGGCAATTGGATCGTTTCCTGGCAGACAAGCAAAACCGGGGTAAAATCCTTGATACCGGCCTGTGGCGCTACAGCCGCCACCCAAACTACTTCGGGGAAGTAGTTATGTGGTGGGGAATATACGCAATCAGCCTTTCACAGGACTGGGGCTGGGCGGGCATAATAGGCCCGTTGACCATAACTGTTTTGATTTTGTTTGTTTCCGGCGTACCACTTCTTGAAAGATCAATGATGAACAACCAGAAGTATAGGGCGTACGCAAAGCGGACCAGCAGCTTTTTTCCACTGCCACCTAAAAAGTAGTTATGCCAGAACAAAAATAGATTGGCCTCGGGCTTGGCGGGAGGCTACCATGGCCTGGCCAATATCTGTGCCCTCACGGCGGTCAAAATGAATAAGATTCCGGTTGACATGGTCCCCGGCACCAGTGCCGGGTCAGCTGCCGGAGCTTCATTGGTAATAAAGCCTGAAGCCTTAAAGGCCGGGCAAGCCCCTTCTTTTCGGGAGCGCCGATCTTTTGTGCCATGTCCGCATCTTAGCTGCGGCTCTTTATTTACTGTATCATCATACACCGTGTTCCAGCGTTATAATGCACTTTAATTATACAACCACAGGAAAAAAGCAGCCTCATCATTCCAATGTGTGGTCAGATAGGTTGTGTTAGTGGTCATTACTCCATCTGTGGAGCTCTCTGAATAGCGTTCCAAAGCCACAACATGTTGTGATATATCTTCACCTCTAAGCTCATATCTCAAGGTGGCGACGCGATCAGGGTTAGATGAAGGCCATGGTATGGGTATGTTGGCATATTCCCAGTATGCAGATGTATTGTGAACTATATTTCCGCTCCTTGTTGTTGCCCTGTAGGTATATGTGTAAACCATTCTTTCAATCAAGGTGCCATCGGCAGAAACAGTCCCGGTTACTTCCTCCAGCCTTCCATTTGAACTGAGATCGCCCCACTCTATTATTCCCGTGAATGTAGTACCTTCCCAGGTTATCGGCATGTTCACAATTGAGCCCACTGTTACGAAAGGAATGCGTTTTTCAGTTCCGGAATAACCTGTTCTGTTTTCGATTCTTTCACCCGATGTTTCAGCCCAAATCCTGTAATCGTCATTGCTTCTCAGTAATAGACGCATTTCACTGAATTCATGCAGAAGTGCCAGATAGTCGACGGCAGGTTGTGCTGGCTCTTCTTCTCCTTCTGCGATGTAAACCAGGGCGGTAGCAGTGGCTATTACAACATTAGGATCGCCTCTTTCATGCATTCTGACAGGCAAAAGCAGGTTAAGGCTAAAAACCAGAAGGTTGTGGTAACATGATTTATGAAGCAACCAACCCCGTTTCGGTAACAGTTTGTTTTGAGGCAATACGTAGAAAATTAATACTATATTACTCGAATTCAGCACCACAAAAGGGGCAAAAAGAAAACTCATCCTTCACATCATTGCCACAGTCTTCGCATTTCCGTATTGTATTTAATTTCGAACTTCGTGCAATCTTTTTAAATTTTGTATAACGACATGTGGGATATTTATTACAGCCAAAGAATTTGACACCTGGTTTCGTAGCTTTATGCTCAACCAATTTGCCTATTTTGCATCTTGGGCAGATATTAGATGCACGTTGCTGACTGGTTCTTGGTTGCTTTGACATTTCTGTTTTTACTGATTTTTCTCCTTGTTTATGTTTTATATGTTGCGCATGGTGATAGTGATCGGCGAATTTGGTGGCCTTTTGTAATTTCATAAGGGTTTCATTTATTTTAAATACTTGATCATCAGAAAACACGATGTCTGTATTATTAACAATCTCTTTGATATAACTAATGCCGTTAAATAACGTATTACTTTCACATATCACTCCTTCTGGAGTTCCATTCTTAAAATTACAACCGCCCCAGATAGGAATTATTGAAATAGTTTTATCAAGGGGTATTTCAAGAAAATTTGACAGCATAACGCGGTGTTTGTAATTTTGCCTGATTGGATTTGGGTAATAATGTTTGCTTTTTTTGATAAATACAGTCCAAGTCTTGTCTTTGGAAGAACCATATATGACGGAATCGCCACTCCAGTTTTTTGTTTCTACTACGAAGATTCCATATCTGGAAACAATGACATGGTCTATCTGGGTTGAATCCAAATCAGTCTTTATTAATACATTATCATGTTTTCTGTGGTGCTTTGGGTTTAAGGTCAGATGGAATAATTTGGTTTTATCTTCTCCTGTTATTCCTTTAAAACTTGCTTCATCATTCATCGGGGCATTCCTGGCTCGTTAAAAATATTCATTATGAGGTCACACTAAGCCCTTATGTAGTATTTGTCAATGTATAGCGAAGAAGAATTGCGCTGATTTGTTATACTGCCTGTTAAAAAAATAGTTTGCTGAAACTCAAATCAAGAATAGCAGAAAACAAAAGGTTACGATTAGAAACCATGTAAAACAGGCACTATAAGCAATTTACACGCAGGGGGTCATTGGTTCGATTCCAATACCGCCAACCATTTTTCAAAGCTAAAATAGCCCTAAAATGGCACTAATCACTTTCAGCCTGGCTTTTTATACTTAAATTCGTTGACTTGTTGTTATCCGCTAGCTACACTGAGGGCAATTGTTTCAAGTCAGGAAATAAGAACTATTATGCAAGCAAGCTTTTGAGCAATGAGCTGGCGGCAAGGCATGAAGCTACTGCAGGGGCCTTCTTGTGTTTGCATTTATTGAGTTTATATATGATAATAAATACTATTAATAATTATTTTCAGCTTATTACACAAAAATTGTGTTTTTAGATGCCTGCAAATAAGGGTACAAGACGAAATATAATGTAATTAGGAAGTAATATTTAAAAAATTGAGTCCTTTTGCAGGTAAATATAATATTTTAAAGTGGTTGTGAAAATGAAGATATTGTTTTTAAAAAAGTTGCCCTTACCTTTTGTTTTGTTTAGTGTAGCCGCCCTGCTTTTTAGCAGCATTAATCTGATACCTGTTCAGGAAATCGGAGCTGAGGGTGGTAACTTTGGCGGAGGCACTGGTACTTCTACCAATCCCTACATTGTTGAGGATATTGACGACCTTCAAGCTATGAAGGATGACCTCACAGCTTATTATAAGCTTGCAGGTGATATTAATGCTAGCGATACTGTGGGCTGGAATGACGATGCTGGTTTTGAACCTATCGGTGGTATTACCCGGTTTTCCGGCGGGTTTGACGGTGACGGCCATACTATCACAGGTTTGGTTATAAATCGCCCATCTACTAATAACGTGGGTTTATTTGGGCATGTTGGTGATGATGCCGGTACCACTATAATAAAGAATGTTAACCTGGTTGACTTTGACATCGTCGGTGCCCGAGGCACCGGTACATTAATCGGCCGGGTAACCGGTAATGCTAATACTTTGATTGAAAATTGTTCTTCTGTGGGAGGAACGGTAACCGGAACTGGTGCTACAGGCGGCCTGATAGGATCGCATAATAGTCATCAGGAAACGCCTGGTGGCACTGATAATCCTGTATTGATATATAGCTTTGCTGATGTTTCAGTTTCATTTGCCGGCACTGGCGCCGGAGATAAATTTGGCGGTTTGGTGGGATGCTCTCAAAAAGGAACTGTCTCAAATTCTTACGCAAGGGGTTCCGTCACTCATACTGGCCCCGGCGAAAGAGTTGGCGGTCTTGCCGGTTGTATTGACTTAAGGGGCGAATTAATAAATTCCTACTCAACCGGTAAGGTTGAAACCACCAATTGTACATTGGTTGGCGGCCTGGTAGGTAATAGAGATGGACCAGGCTTCAACATCGGGGTTGTTACTAATTCGTTCTGGGATACCGAGACATCTGGACAGACCAGCAGTGCCGGGGGCACTGGCAAGGATTCCTCGGAAATGCAAACTAAGAGCACCTTTACAGATGCAGGTTGGAATTTTGATGATATTTGGGATATTGACCCGGCAAAGAATTATGGTTACCCCTATCTTTCATGGGAGGATTTTGAACCGATAGAGCTTACCATAACCGGGGACTTTACCGCACAAAATAAGGTTTACGACGGTAATAATGAAGCGCAGTTTGATACTGATAACCTCTCATTAGATGGTGTTGATAGTGAATTTGATAATGTTAGTTTAACTGACGTAGAGATTGTTTTCTCAGATGAAAACGTTGGAACTGACAAAACTGTCTATATTACAAGTGCCGTACTTTCAGGCGATGATGCTGGTAAGTATACTTTATCACTCGTTGACGCACCCACTGCTGAGGCCGATATCACCCAGAGACCGCTTGAAATAACCGCCGAAAGCGACTCCAAGGTCTACGACGGCTCACCCCTTACCAACACTGGCTTCAGCATAACCGACGGCACGCTGGCCTCCGGTGACAGCCTGGATGCAGTCACCGTAACCGGCTCCCAGACACAGGTGGGCACCAGCGACAACGTCCCCAGTGCTGCGGTGATAACCGACGGTGACGGCACCGACGTGACCGCCAACTACTCTATTACCTATGAAAACGGTACGCTTACAGTCACCGAAAGACC
>PUOQ01000014.1 GCA_003552785.1 Dehalococcoidia bacterium | reverse complement strand
GGTGTAGGTGTGGGCGTGGGCGTGGGCGTGGGTGTTGGATCCGGCGTCGGCGTTGGATCGGGACCAGGGCTCGGCGTGGGTTCGGGTGTAGTCGGTGGATCCGGGAAGGGGGTTGTCTCTTCAGGCTCATCAGACGTACAGGCAGCTGCAGCAAGAGTCAGGGTTAATAATGCCGCTACCATTAAAGAGCCGGCCAGGCGCAAATTAATAAACTTCAATTCCTGTTCCTCCTTATGCATCTATTTTTCATAAACATTTCATCAGTTATTTCTTTTTACCCTAACAGGCAACCATACCTCATTCACTTTAACACACATCACCTCCATTCCTGCCACTATTCCGATATTACAAACTGACCCTGTTATCAGTTGTTCTTCTCAAAAAACCACCGGCAGAACCCATTTCATTTTGATTCACCGCCTATGCCTGTTGCCTCTGCCTGAAAATTATGCAGGCAACCAGCAGTAATAAACTGGCAGCCAGATATACTATAGAAGTAATTAGCAGCGGTGTAAATGCACTGCTTACCAGATTACCAAGCCACGCGGCCATTTCTGCCGGAATTTCCCCTTCCCGGACAATCTGAGCAGATACAACATTGCGCCCAACAAGAACAGCGGTTAATGCCAGTATCCCGGACAGCAGAAATACTATACCGAGATTGAGAGTTGCGCCAACTGCCCGTCTGTGAATCAGCACTATTAAGCCGGCAAAGAGCAATGCAAAGACTCCGCTCAATACTAAAACAAGTGTAATTACAGACGACGCCCCCCTTATCTCCCCCATGGCGTATTCCATATCACCAATCAAACCGGCAACCTGGTCGGGCAAATCCGCACCTACAACTTCCTCATTCAGTTCAATATTTACGGGCAGCTCTTCACTGAACTGTTCAAAGAATTCTTCAAATTCCTGCTGGATCAACTCGGCAGGTTCCCCCTCAAGATATCCGGGAGGTGTTTCCAGAAAACTGTCATACATCGGCCCCTGCATGCTTTCCAGAACCGGGCTGGCATCAATCTCTACGCTGAAACTGTCGGTTTTACCCATGATATAGTCGGCAACGTCACCTGATGCTTCTTTTAGCTGCTCCTTTATCATTTCCTCGTTCTGGGAAATTGCCTGTTCCATGGTATGTGCCAAATCACCAAATACCTTCAATTCCTCGGGGGCAGCTTCATCCATTCTTTCTTCAAATATGCTGCTTACCAGAGTTGCTATTTCAATTTCATCGATAACAGCCTCGATAAAATCTTCGCTTAAAAGATTGGTGCGAACCACTCGGGCCATTTCAGGATTGGCACGCTCTCCATTTATATACTCATAGCTTGAGAATATAACGGTATTGACCTGTTCTTTTATCCGGGGTTCCAGAGCGTTAACCACTCTTATCATTGATTCTGTCATTTCATCAGGCACTTCTTCGTCTGGTTGCTGGGTAAAAACCTCTTCTGCTACTGCACCCATTTCAAGGCTGTCTACCTGAGAAGTTACAAAACCAGGGTTTAGTGCCGTTCTATCAATAGTTAGCGTCAGAGCAAAAACATTTAAGAAGAAAAAGAGAAACAAACTGAGCACGATGATGCCCAAAATTTTAAGCGCCTTCATGATTTATTACCTGAATTTCCTTCCAACCAGTATAACGATATGCTAGCGCCTTAAAAATACCCTGTCAATACCTTATAAATAATTTTCCACCTGCGATGCCAGAAAACGAGCTACTGTATCAACATCGTAAGGCCAGGCATAAACTATCTCTACTGATGGATATTTCCTGGACATTTCTTTGGCTATCAGGGCAATTTCAACCTCGGCATGCTCCCCGCCACGTGTCAGCATGGGAGTCACAATGACAACGGTATCGGCCCCTTTTTTGACTGCTTCCTCAATAGCCTGGTCGACACCGGGCGCACAAAACTCGTTAAATCCTACTTCCACCCGGCACCCGGCATGCTTTTCAAGGTGAGAGGCCAGCTCCATAGAGGCGGAATGAAAAGGATCGTTATCTTTATTACGCGGCCATGTGCGTATTTCCTTCTCCAGCAAGTTATAGCGGTCCCTCTGCTCTCCCTGAAGGGTTCTGCCCGCTTCTATGGCTGAATACAAACTGAAAAATTCCCCCAGCCTGTCACGGGGAAAGTCCCGGGGCGGGGCTCCATGGGCAGCCAGAACAATGAACTTATTCTTCATCCGGTTGAAATTACTCCTGAATCTTTTTAACCTAAACAGATTTAATTAACTGCAGAAGCTTTGTAGCCGGAATTTTCGATGGTCTCTATCAGGGATTCCTTGCTGGTTTTTCCAGGTTCTGCCTCCACTTTGACTTTGCCGGTTTTCAAATCAACCAGAACACTTTTTACGCCTTCAATCCCCTGGAGGGCTTTTTTCACTGTCATTTCACAATGACCGCAATTCATACCTTCAACTTGAAATTCAAATTTTTGCACTGGTTACCTCTCGATTAAATAAAGATTTATTTTTATTCAGGCTTGCAGCAATCAGGATGACAGGTGTTTGCAGGGCCCACCCTGACGGCTTTGTTCAGGTTTTGCCTGTCTTCAGCAAGAATCTGGTTTTCTTTTGAATACTCTTTCAAAACCCCCAGAATATCCGCGGTAAAGGGCTCTACTTTCCCCCGGTCAACAGAATATAGGGACCACAAACCCTCTTTTCTGAGAATCAACAAGCCTGCATTATACAGCTGGCTCAGATTTCGCGAAGCCCGCGTTTGAGATATATCGAGAGCCTGCATTACTTCACATACACAGCATTCCCTCTCAATAAGCAGGTTCAAAATGCGAAGCCGTGTTTCGTCAGATAAAGATTTAAACAATCTTACTTTGTGCTCAAGAGTCATAATAATTCCAATACCCTCTCCTAATTTGAACTATTCTATAGCCCAATAATAACCAATGTCAATCAATCTCCGGTCGCCGGTAGCCGGATAATGTAGCCTGAATAAACAAATGCTAGAATGTTATACTCAAAGGACAATTGGATTTTAACCAATGCACTCAATTACCACAAGCTTTCCGGAGGTGTAAATTGCATGTAGGCATTTTAAAAATTTACCTCAGGCTGGCGGATAACTACTCGCTTAAAGGTAAACGCAAACTCATACGCCCCGCCATAGCCCAGTTGCAAAACAAGTTTAATATTTCGGTTGCTGAAGTTGAAGACCAGGACGAATGGCAGAGCGCCGTAATTGGAGTCAGCCTGGTAAGCGGCGACTCCCGGCTGGTGCAGGAAATTTTATCACGTATAATAGATTTTATCGACAGCGGTCGTTTCAGCTTTGAAGTAGCTGAAACCCGGACAGAAGTGATACCGGTTTAAAGTTATGGATCTCGACCAGTTTTTAAACTACCTGGTAAAAGAAATCGCCAACAAGGGCCAGATAAGCCACATACAGCACATAAACCAGAAGCCGGCACACTATGGCCAACTCGAAAAGCCTTTGCCGGAAGAGCTTGAAAAGGTCCTTCTAAAAAAGGGATTGTGGCCGTTTTTTTCCCACCAGGCCGAAGCTGTTAATCAGGTGCGCAAAGGCCGAAACGTCATGCTTTCGACTCCAAGCTCGAGTGGTAAAAGCCTTACATATAACATTCCGGTTATTGAATCGCTCTCTTTTGATTCTTCCTGTAAAGCATTGTACCTTTTTCCAACTAAAGCCCTTTCAAGGGACCAGCTTAATTCACTGGTAAAATTAACCGGCAATGGTCCTGATAAATTCCGGGCCGATATTTATGATGGTGACACGCCATATGAAACCAGAAGCAGCATCCGGCAGAAGGCAAATATCCTTATTACCAACCCGGATATGCTTCATGTATCAATCCTTCCAAACCACAACCGCTGGTCACACTTTTTGTCGAAATTAAAATACATAGTATTGGACGAAGCCCATATCTACAGAGGTGTGTTCGGCTCTAACGTATCACTGGTAATGCGTCGGCTGCGACGTATTTGCCACCTTTACGGCTCGCGGCCGGTGTTTATCCTTTGCTCGGCAACCATTTCCAACCCCGAAGAACATGCTTCAAACCTTACCGGCCTTGACTTTCATGTAATCAGTGAAGACGGGGCTCCTGCCGGTACGAGAGATTTTATATTCTGGAACCCACCCATTGTTGATCCTGAAAACGGCACCCGCAGGAGCTCCAATTCAGAGGCCTCCAACCTGCTGGCCGAACTGGTCAGCAACAACATCTCCTCTCTGGCTTTTACCCGGACCCGCCGTCTTGCCGAGCTTATTTTTACCTACACGCGTGATCGTTTAAAGCAAATCAGTCCTGCGCATCAAAGCCTGATTAAACCCTACCGGGCGGGATATATGCCTGAAGTAAGGCGCCAGATTGAACAGGAGCTTTCATCGGGCAAATTAAAGGGAGTAGTTGCTACCAGCGCGCTGGAACTTGGAATTGATATTGGTACGCTGGATGCAACAATCCTGACCGGCTACCCGGGAACTATCTCCAGCACCTGGCAACAGGCAGGCCGGAGTGGTCGCAGTGGGCGCAAGGCTTTAAGCATCATGATTGGCAGGGATGATCCACTGGACCAGTACCTTATGCGAAATCCGGAAATATTTTTTAACAAGGGCTTTGAAAGTGCCCTGATTAATCCTGAAAACCCGCACATACTGGTCAACCATATACTATGCGCCGCCTGGGAGTGCCCGCTAAAAGACACCGACCAGAACTTGTTCGGCGAAAGCTTTATCGAATGCGTAAAAACGCTGGGGCAGGAGGGGATCCTAAAACACCGCGGTGAAAGGTGGTTTGCTGCCGCCAGCCTTGATTATCCTGCAAAGGAAGTGGATATACGCTCTGCGTGCAGCGGCAATATTAGCATCATTGACACCAGCAACGGGTTGCTTATCGATACAATGGAAAGGAGCGCCGCACTTTCACAGGCTCACCCCGGCGCCATATATCTTAATCAAGGTGAAAGTTATCTTATCCGCGAACTGGACCTGGCCGGCCATCTGGCCCTGGCAGAACCGGTTGATGTCCCTTATTACACGGTGGCAGATGACCTGACAAACCTGAGTATAGTCCGGGAAATAAAACACCGGTTTGTCAATCAGGTCCAGGTTTGTCTTGGTGAAGTTGAAGTCACCACTTCTATAGTTTCATTCAAGCGCAAAGAGCAATACAGCGAAAAAATCCTTGGCCGAGAACCGCTTGACCTGCCAGATGAAAATTTTACAACTATAGCTCTGTGGTTTGGACTGCCCGAAGGTTTGCCCCAGGAGCTTGCAAAAGAAGGCCTTGACCTTTCCGGAGGGCTTCACGCAGGGGAGCACGCAGCAATTTCAATTCTGCCGCTGTTTGCCATGTGCGACAGGTTCGACATCGGCGGTGTTTCAAGCAGCCTCCACCCCGATACAGGCAATCCTCAAATATTTATATACGACGGTTATCCGGGTGGCATAGGCATTACAGAAAAAGGATTTGAAATTATCACCCGGCTCTGGGAAGCAACGTATAAATTAATAAGTCAATGCACCTGCCAGGAAGGTTGCCCGGGCTGCATCCAATCTCCCAAGTGCGGCAGCAACAACCACCCACTGGACAAACTGGCTGCCATTCGAATTTTTAAACGCCTGCTTTATTAACCTACAGCCTGTCTTTCAGGTTTTTTCTTTTGATTACTCGCGACCAGGAGCCGCCTTTTTTCTTCATTTCAACAATGCGGGGAATATAGCTCAAATAGGGCACCAGAAGCATTAAAGCCGAATAAACTATATAGTCTCCCCTCTCATACATCAACCAGGCAATTAATGGAAAACAAAGCATGGCCAGCCCATAGCTGAGCGTTGGAAAACGTGTAATTGCTACCAGCAATGCAAATATTCCCAGGCCAATGGGAAAAGACCAGGGCATAAAAAATATCATAACGCCGATAAGCGGAGCCCCGCCCTTGCCTCCCTTAAACTTGAGCCAGGCGGGAAAGTTATGACCGATAACCGCAAACAGGCCGGCAAGCATCTCAACTATAACTATGGTGCCACCATCAACGGCCATGCCACATATGAGGCGCGCCAGTGCAACAGCTGTTACGCCTTTTAGTATGTCTGCTGAAAGTACCATCAAGCCAGGGGCAAAGCCAAGGTTGTAGAAAGCATTCATGGCGCCCATATTGTGGCTACCTATAGTGCGTATATCTAAGCCCTTTATAAAACGACCGGCAATATAGGCTGATGGAATTGAGCCCAACAAATAAGCTGCACCAATTGATAACACCCCTGCCAGCACGTCACTCATACTATTCTTCTCCTTCTCTTAGCCGCTTCCCGCCGACGGCTTCATATCAAGTAATTTAAGCCTCAGCCTCACTTCATTCATCCACTCATCCTGTTCCAGGTTGTACACGATATCCATACGGGTTTTTATATCGTTTAAACTGTCCCCCTGCCCGAATGCAACTGCCTCCCAAAGGGCGCCGCCATGTTTCAGCTTTAACCGCAAGTGTTTACCGTTATTTCCCATCTGCCGGCAATTTACGACCTCGACCGAGCGTGTCATCAAAACCGGCAACGGGTTCCCCCTCCCGAATGGAGCCAGCACTGACATATCCTGGTAAGTATTACCTCCCAGTGCATCCAGCTTAATCTCTGCATCTATATCCAGAGTAGGTTTCAGCTCTGTACCTTCCAGGTGCAAATCTACCATTTGTGAAAGCTCTTTCAGAAAAGGGGACAGGTTGGACGATTTTATGCTGAAACCTGCGGCCTGCGGGTGGCCGCCATAGCGATTAAGATAAAGCGAAAGGTTATTTATTGCATTAATAATGTCAAATTCAGCAATTGAACGGCAGGACCCCTGGCATACTTTTTGGCCTGTCTTTATAACTACTGCCGGCCGGTAGTACTCCCCGGACAACCTTCCGGCAACCAGGCCTATGATACCGGCCGGATATTCGTCGGCATGCGCGATAATCAAATTGCCGGGTTCATCTCCGGGTATTTGCTCCCTTGCGTGGCTGCACGCTTTAAGTGTCATCTTTTGGCGTTCAGTATTCTGCTCTTCAAGTTTAGCAGCCAGCCGGTAGGCTTCTTTCCATTCTTCGGTTACCAGTAAATTGTATCCACCCAGTGCATGCTCCAATCTTCCTGCAGCATTCAACCTGGGTGCCAGGGCCCATGATATGTCTTCAGCAGTAACCTTACCAGATGACACCCCGGCAAAATCCATCATCATCCGTATTCCCAGCCTTGGATCACTGTTTATAACCTTCAGGCCTTCTTTTACCAGGTACCTGTTTTCATCAATCAATGGCATCATATCTGCTACTGTGCCAATAGCTACAAGGTCTAAAAACTCACGGGCTTCCTCCGCCCTGCCAACACTCTGGTAAAGTGCCTGGACAAGTTTATAACTCACCCCAACACCGGCAAGCTCTTTAAACGGATAGGCTGAATCACTCCTTTTAGGGTTAATTACCGCTTCACAATCGGGTAATTCACCGAGTGGATCGTGATGATCAGTTATGATCAAATCCATACCCTTACGCCCGGCCAGGCGAGCTTCAGCTGTGCCGGTCACACCACAATCAGTGGTAATTATCAAACTGGCGCCACTTTCCTTCAGCTCGTTAAGGGCTGCCTTATTGATGCCATGCCCCTCATTCAAGCGATGGGGTATGTATGGAAATGCGCTAGCGCCCAGTTTCTTTAAAGCCTGAATCAGGAGTACTGTCCCGGTAATGCCGTCGGCGTCAAAATCCCCATAAACCGCGATCTTTTCACCCGATAGCAGGGCTCTGTATATACGGCTTACCGCCTTTTCCATGTCCCCCATCAGATAAGGATCATGACTGTAACTTTCGCCCGGGCCAATGAAAGTCTCGATACTTGATAAGTCATTCAGGCTGCGATTATACAGCAGTTGCTTTACCAATGGTGAAAAGCCATTCACTCCATTCAAAAAATCTAGAGGAGCGGCAGGTTTTAAGTTCCATAACAAATGGGGCAACGATACCTCCGGGCTAATGCCTTATTATTTATTCGCCTAATGCTACGTCAAACAGGTATAAATTACAACTTAACTGCGTCTGAATTGCAAAACCTGTCAAGAATATTTTGATCTTAATACCGGTTTTTCGATTTTACCGGTAGGGTTTCGTGGTATTTTATCAAAAAATACCACCCGCGGTCTTTTATACCGGGGCATATTTTTCTGGCAGTAATCAAGCACGTCTTCGGTGGTAAGCTTTACACCGGGGTGGGGGTCAACAACTGCAGCTACAATTTCGCCAAGCCGTTCATCCTTCACTCCTATTACCGCTGCATCATAAATTCCCGGATGGCCGGCAAGCACTTCTTCTACTTCACCCGGAAATATATTTTCACCACCGGTAATTATAACGTCTTTCCTGCGGTCTACCAGATATATGAACCCATCATCATCAGTTCTTGCCATATCTCCGGTGAATAACCAGCCATTTCGAATTGTTTCAGCAGTTTTCTTCGGGTTTTTAAAATATTCCCTCATTACACCTTCACCCTTTACCGTTAGCTCCCCAACCTCACCAGGTGCAACATCCCTGCCGCTATCATCAACTATTCTTGTATGCCAGTTGTAGCCCGCTTTGCCGATTGCGCCGACTTTATGCTCGTTTTGTATACCAAGATGGACACATCCCGGACCGGCAGCCTCGCTCAAACCGTAATTAGTATCGTAACTAACATCCGGAAAATACTTCTTCCAGTGTTTTACCAGGCTCGGAGGGACCGGTTGAGCGCCGATATGCATCAAGCGCAAACAGGAAAGGTCATAATCTTCCAGCTTTAATTCACCCCTGTCAAGAGCCCCCAAAATATCCTGAGCCCATGGAACAAGCAGCCATAATATTGTACCCCTCTCCTCATGTATAGTACTAAGGATGTTCTGCGGGCTTATTTCAGTTAACATAGTTGCCATGCTGCCGGTCAAAAGGCTGCCAAACCAGTGCATTTTAGCACCGGTGTGGTAAAGAGGGGGTAAGAGAATAAAATTATCCGACTTTGCCTGATGATGGTGTTTTTGCTCCGTTACTGCTGCACACATCAGGTTTTTATGCGTCAGAACAATTGGCTTGGGCTCACCG
>PUOQ01000047.1 GCA_003552785.1 Dehalococcoidia bacterium | reverse complement strand
ATTCATAATACGTTACTATATTATATTGAACATATTCAAGCTATTATAATAACAATCCTTAATAGCAATTTAAAGGTATTGGCATTTTCACCCTGATGTTTTTTAAAAACCGGCTTCTTGATTGAAATACTGGTTAAATATAATTACAATATGGAAAAGCACCGCTTAATTGCTGGCAAAAAACAGGGTGCAGGTTTTAAACAACTATTTCTCAGGAGCAGTTTTATACAAAAATTAAGCATAAGAACTGTCTCCCGGGTCGACTTCCGGGATATTACTGCCATGGTCGAACAGGCGGTATCATCCAGCGGTATCAGAAATGGCGCCTGCTATATATTTATACCCCACACCACCGCTGCTGTGACCATCAATGAAAGTGCTGATCCGGATGTAGTCACTGACATTGCCACCCATCTGGACACGCTGGTACCCCAAAGCAGGGGCTTTCGCCACTCGGAGGGTAATTCCCCTGCTCATATAAAGGCGAGCCTGCTGGGTAATTCCGAAGTCTTACTTTTTGAGAATGGCAAACTGGTTCTCGGCACCTGGCAGGGAATTTTTTTATGTGAATTTGATGGACCCAGAACAAGAAGTGTTCTGATAAAAATTATGCCTGAAGCTTTTGCCGGGCCGGAAAGCAGCAACAAGGCCTGATGCAGCAAGCCGCTAATTTCAACTTTTTACCATGCAGCAAAACTTAAATAGCGCTCTTAACAGCCGCTCTCTTTTCTCATCAGCCCCGTAAAAAGGAGCCCGGGACATCTCTAGCTGAACCCAGGGCATTTCCCTGGAATGATAACTGGTAATGTACCCGCCTCTGAAGGGCCGGTTTACCGCCACCGGCAGTTGAAAAGCTTCTTCCATACAAAACACAAACTTCTGGCGCCATGAAAGGGGTATACTTCTGCCGCCATTGTCACCAATAGAAAGAAGCGGCCGCTCTTCCCCGCTATCACCAGCCCGGGAAGGCCCTTTTGCAGCCATGGTATGGCAATCTATGCCAAGCATCAAGCCCCTGGTGCTTCCGCTGAGCCTGGCATGATAGGGGCGGTAATATTTACTTAATAAGACCTCGATAATAGGTTCAGGAGGATAATCTGTATAAACCTTTGCCCCGTATATGGTTTGTGTCTTAATAACACCGTCCGGACTGCGGTCATCCTCTTCCCGGTTTAAGTCCACTATGGCACGGGCGATATGGGTTGTAGCAAATACCTCAACGTGCTTTTCAATGTCATATACTTTTCCGGCACCACCATCACTGTCAGCAGCAATATCTTCCTGGGTAAGGAAACAAATTGCTGCCACTTCCCCAGGCACTTTAAGACCGGCATGTGGAACAGAGATAAGAACCGGCAGCTTCATTTCGAAAACCTCTTAAATGCCCCCCGCGGAACCATCTCGCCTGATATCCGCCACTCCTGTAAAACCTCTTTTGCTATGCATCACCATTTGAACGCAACCCATAAAAAATGAAAATGGTTCTCTGTTCTTAATTTGATAGCCGGCTCTTAAAAGTGCCCGGGGAATATCGCTTCTCATCCTTGCAACCTCAAGGTGCACTGTTTTATTGATGGAGCAAAACATCCGTGGAGCACTTACGGCATCGAGCGGCGCTGATTTGTCCATGCGCAATAATACCTGCAAAATAGCCGGGGCTATACGCTCGCTTCCTGCCGAGCCAATAGCAACCCAGGGGTGCCTGCCGTGAAACACTATTGTAGGAGTAACGCTGGCCCAGGGTGCGGCATTGGGCCGCAGGTAATACGGGTGGGATATGTCCTCATATTCAAAAGCGCTCATATAGTTATTGTAAAGAAAACCCAGGCCCGGTGTAACTGTGCAGGCACCAAAAACACGTTCAATAGACTGGGTTAATGCTACGGCATTACCCCATTTATCCATAACGGAGAGGTGGGTGGTCTCCCCGCCGGTCTTAATCTGGCGTTTCAACCTGTGGGCTACCTGCCGGGCATACTTTGGTGTAATTATATGCTCCTCCCCTTCTTGAACCTGAGGGTAAAAACTGGGGTCATAAGGACGGTCACGCCTGTCCAGTTGAGCCTGCCTTATTATCTCAGCCAATATTAAGGCCCCTCTGGGGGTATCAAGGTCCCACTGGCTGCCTTTAAAATGGTTTAGAATATTTAACATCTCAATTAAAACCCTGCCGGATCCTGGAGGTGGAAAGGTAAGCAGGCGCCCATCGCGGAAACGCCCCGATACAGGACGCCTTTCTATTGGCCAGGGTATACGGGCCAGATCATCTTCATGTAGCAGACCATTGTTGGTCTGCATGTCTGTATATATATCAGCCGCAATTTCGCCCGTGTAGAAGTCTTCTACACCGTTTTTTAAAAGGCGGTGGAGAGTTTCTGCGAGTACGGGTTGTTTAAAAAGACTGCCGACTGGATATACTTCTCCGTTTTTAAGAAATATGCTCCCTGCCGGACCGGACCGGAGGAATTTTTCAGCCCGACGCGTTAAAAAATTTTGCAAATTGGAAATGCGATAGCCCTGATTGGCAAGACGAATCGCAGGCTCAAGGACTCTTTCAAGAGTCATACTGCCATAGCTGCGCCTTACATATTCCAGTACAGCTGGAGTGCTCGGCACGGTAGTCGCCCTCAGGCCGCGCCGCATTTCACGATCGCGCAGCAACCCTGGTGTGGCCCGGTTTGGCGCCCTGGATGAACCATCAATGGCAACCTTGTTCCCGGTTTTACCCAAATGAAGAAGCATCATGGTTTGTCCGCCAAGACCGGATGCCATCGGTTCGCACACGCCCAGAGCGTAAGCTGCAGCTACGGCGGCATCCATGGCATTGCCCCCGTCCTGCAATATTTCAATTCCAGCCGCGGTGGCCTGTTCATGAGCGGTGGCTATTACCCCAAACCTTGAGTGTGCCAAACGCTGTGGATAATACTCATCCTCTGTAATAGAATCGTCTTCAGATAAGTCTTCAACATCATTTCGGTCTGTTAGCATAACAACCTAACCCTTTTCAGCCAGGTATCCGGCTAGTAGAAGGCTTCTTTGAACAATACTAAGCCGGTTAACGGCCTCCTGTGGAGTATAAAGGTCTTTAGAATAAGGTCCAAAGCCACAAACAACCGGCACAGTTGCAGGCACCAGCCCGGCAACTGAAGGCCATGCAGAAGATTGCTCGTTGACTTTTATATCCCAGTGTTCACCGACTTCTCTAAACTCCTGTAACAGCTTGCTGTTATTACGCCTGCGGCGCAGTGGAGGCCGTTCGGAAAACCGGGTAAACTCGCAATTAAACGGATGGCGGCCTTTTAGCCGCTCAGATATGCCATCCTCAACCTGGTTTGCATCGCTTTCATCAGCATAACTCATCAGTAGTGTAGCGTTAACCCTGTGTGGTAAATGCATGGTGAGGGAGTTTGTTTCCAATTTAAGCGCACCAATATTGAAACGTTTCAGGTTAAGGCTCATATTGCTAAACTCCCCAACCTTGCTGGACGCCCATCGTAGCACATCTTCTTTTTTCTGCCAGTTATCAATGCGAGTTGGCTTTCCCTCTACAATGAAACGGTAAAAGCGCTGGCCACGTCGATCAATTGTCAGGGTATTTTCAGCAAGCCCCGGCCTCAATACTATAACTCGTGCGGCCTTACTTGCTGCCTGCCGGATAGATAACATGCTGTGACGGGCTTCCAAACCTTCATCGCCATAAAGAAGAACTCCCAGCTTTTTGCGGCGCATCAATCGAATACTGTTTAAGCTTCGCAGGGCAAATTCAAGCATTGCCAGCGGGCCACGAGACGTAGCTACCCCATCACCATATATCCATTCGGGCTCAATACTAAAGCTGGCCGGTGGAGACTGTTCGCTCAGAGGAACATCCAAATGTGCAATTAAGAGAGTTCCATCCTCTAAACCGGCGCCTGATTGCCATGCCCATGTATTATGATTATCGGTTAGTTCTTTTACAGGTAATAGATTAAGTTCACTCATTACCTCGGAAGCTCGCCTGGCAGCATTGTATATTCCAATATAATCCCCGGATCTACTGGATAATTGAACCCATTTTTGCAGCGTTTTTTCCAGCCGCCCACGGTTGCGGGTAACATAATTAAAAATCGAGGTTGTTTGTTTGCCCCTGCGTGAAGAAAAATTCGGAGCCTGCATTCCGAAATATCGGACACTGGCCACTTCAACCAGACGATTTACCAGCCGGGAAAAGTCAAGGCCTGCGGCCTGGGCTGCATGCACATATGAGCCGTGCTCGCCAAGGCTGGGTAAACTATTTACTTCCAGAATATGAAAGTTGCCATTTTCATCAAGGCGCATATCTACACGGGCGCAATCACAACAACTCAGGGCATTAAATGCTGTCAATGCCAGCCGTTTTGCTTCATCTAACTGATCCGGGGAAATTTCCGCAGGGCATTCCACCTCTATCCGGCGGCCCGACTTGCCCGTTTTGTCCTCGTATGTATATATTCTTGGGCCTGTTTTGCCAAAAATAATTTCACACGGCGGCAAGGCTTCCACCGGTGAGTTGCCAATAAGGCCAACATTTATTTCTCTGCCCTTTATATAGCACTCTACCAGCACCGGCTGATGAAATCTTTCAAAAATAGAACCGGCGGCGCTGTGCAGCTCTGCTTCATCGTTAACCACTTTTATCCCGAAGGATACAGCTTCATTTTTTGGTTTTACGATAAGCGGGTAGGGTAACACAGGGCATTCAAAACCGGGTGAGTCAAGCACGGCAAAATCCGGAGTGGGCAAGTTACGCTGACGTAGCATCATCTTGGTAACCACCTTGTCCAGCGAAAGAGAATGTGCCAGTGGGCCTGAACCTACATAAGGAATTCCAACCATTTCAAGTATGGAGGGAATGTGGGTATAGCGTGCCTGCCCCTGGATTCCATACGATAGATTGAAAACCATCCCCGGCCTTTCACCTTTTATAACCTGGGGCATGAATTCCTCCAGGTTTTCGATGAGGTCCTTATCTCCTTCAAAAGTCCTGACCTGATGTTTTCCTTTTTTTAAAGCCTCCACAATGCGCTGGATGGCAGCAGTCCCAATTCTTTCCTGGTTGGGTATGCCAAAGAGGTTTATAACCCGTTTACTCTCTCGATTATAAACAACAGCAATTTTCATATTGCTTCGAATTATAGCAGAAAATTTTGCAATGTCACTTAAACACCTAAAATAACTGCAAACAGCCAAAAACCTTAAACTGTGAAGCATTGATAACCACGCTCGCAGGTAATATAATCAATTTGGGGAGGCAAGTTGTCACTTAATAGTTAGGATACATGTCTTAAAAATAACCAGTAATAGTTTCCACTTTACAGGAGGCAGGATTGAGTAATAATCGAAGTTAAATTTTACTCCCACCGCCTTAAACTGACCCGCAATCTCGAGACCGAAATAAAGAATATATTTGCTGCAGGTGATGGCTGTGGATTAAGCAGGGGCCTGATCCAGGCGGCTGCCTCCGGGGTAATTGCCGGAAAAGAAATAGTCAAAAGAATTAAAAGGGTTGCCTAATAAAAAATTTAAACTCACCTGAGGCCCTTTAAAATAAAGCATTAACCTGATAATAAATACATTCCCGGGACTTTAACGGGCTCCAAAACATACTGCCCCTGCAAGCAGAGAAGGCTGACTATTAATTGAGTTACAAAAAAATAAAAATGCTGCTACCTTAAATTGTTAACCGGTGTATACCCTCAAGCCCTTTACTTATTAACACCTCGCTAAAATCATAATACGATGGCTCTTTTAAAAAATGCACAAGGTGCGTCCGGCAGGTGCAATCTGAACTGCCAAAACCTTTAATCGGCTGATTGGCACCGGGCATCTCGGACAATATTGCATTCAAGCTGCATTCAAGCTTTATTTCACTCAACAAATACCGTATTTGGATTATAGATGCCTGCATTAAAAGAAAGTCAATATGCCAGTTAAGCTTTTTATCTTTTCTCAAATGGCGCTTTAACCTCGCATCCAGGCCTCCAAGGGCGCTGCCTGCATAAGCATAATAACCGTCATTAAAAACATAACTACCCAGCCTGCCTACTGGCAAACACAGAGTATTATCTAAACGAATAATTAAAATATAGGCACCGGGTTTTTTCATCAGCCAATTCTACAACCGTACCACTGATGGCGCAAGAAAACAAAAGCAAAAGGGTTAATTTGCTCTTATTCACCCAGGCCATTCCAAAAGCCCTGAAAGCGCGGTGTTTACTTTTTTAAAAGAAACAAACCGTCAACTCTAGACTTTCCCGTATTGCAGCCCTTTTCCTGGTACATGGTCATAAACAAGCACCGAAAATATCAGTGCTGGTAAACCACAGGAGTACTTTTGGCTGGAGGCTTTCTTTTTTCGCCTGTTAAATATATTATTTGTTAGATTAATTATATTTTCCCGGCCGGAACTTGTATCAGCATGAACCAGAAGGCACAATAAATGCTATAATGGCAAAGCATAACCTTTGAGCAGAGTGATAAGTTTATGAAAGAAAATTATGAGAATATTACTTCATCCCTGCAGGATTATCTGGAAATCATCCTGGCTCTGTCTGAATCCAGCGGGCAGATTAGAGTAACCGATATTGCTTCCGCGCTAAATGTAGCCAAGCCAAGTGTCGCCGCTGCGGTTAGTCAACTGCAAAAATTAGAAATGGTCAAACACAAAAAATATGGCCCCATAGAGTTAACAGAACTGGGTAAAAAAGCGGCTGTAGAGGTACGCTGGAAGCACCGTAAAATCAAACAATTCCTTGTAGAAATTCTTGAAGTAGATCCGGAAACCGCAGAGAAGGATGCCTGCCTGGTGGAACATGTAATTAGCCCGGAAACAATGATGAAAATGGCCAAGTATCTTGATATAAACCGGGATCTGAAATAGGCATCAAATTCAGGTAAACAGCTTTATAGCCACAAGCACTGTATTCCAAAAACCTGCCCTCTGGCAGCCAGCCCGGATTATCTGCCAGGAAAATTGTTCAAGATAACAGCCACGCTTTTTTAAATAAATTGATAGCTGTAAACCACTTTTTGCACATAAACTAACTTTTTAAAGCTCCCTAAATGTCTGCTTGCCCCCGGTAAAAGGTGCTGACTGCCCCTGATTATTTAATAAATGTTAGCCTTACAATTGTTGCTACCCAGGCAATTACTGACCTGATTCTGTCCGGCGTGATACAATGGCACGATTCCCATATGACAACCGAAGTTGTCCCTTAAACAACTTTTACTGCACCGGCGAGGCAGGGAAGCAGTTATATAGTTAACGGTTTGGAGGTGTGTGCAATTGAGCCGCCAGGAGGGAAACGGAAACGGGCAAGAGCAAGGAGATGCCCCTTCAATAAAAAGACGAGTTCTTATCAGCGGCCTGGCCCTGGCAGTTATTGTTGGACTTTGCGTGGCCGCAATCATACATGCTGAAGAACTGGAACAAGCCGCACAATGGGGGTACGCAGGTGTTTTTGTTATTGCCATACTGGCAGGCGGAACCGTGATTGTACCGGTGCCGGGAGTTCCGGTGTTTTTTACAGCCGGAAGCATCCTGGAGCCGTGGTTCGTGGGTATGGTCGCCGGTCTTGGCGAGGCCGTAGGAGTCACTTCAACCTACTTCGCCGGTTATGCGGGCCGCGGGACATTAAGCAAAGTAGAAAATCGCTTTTCCCCGCGTTTTCGCAATTGGATCCGTAAGCATACCATGCTTTCGGTTTTCATTATGTCATCTGTTCCCAACCCCCTGTATTACCCCTTCGCATTGATGGCCGGTATTTTAAAATTCAGGCAACCCGGTTTTTTCTTCTTCTGTTTCGCCGGCAAGAGTTTAAAGAACACCGCTATTGCCTTCCTTGGTTTCTGGGGGCTTCGTTTTGTATTATCCTGGTTTGGGGTGGCTTGAAGTTAAACTACCGCATTGGAGGAGCCTGACGCGGTTCTATTTAATTTGCCGTTCGTGCCTTCGCATTGGACGGTATTCCTTTGCAGGCTAAGAATATTATCAGCGCCGGCAGCAGTGAAAGAATGTTGTTTCGATATATGATCGATGGCTTGCTGGACACTTTCCGATAGCCTTTGCCGCCTGAGGACAAATTCACCCGGAAACCATACTATCTGGACTGGTATAACACCAATGAATCAGAAAGCTTGCTGCAATTCCAGAGGTATTCATATAGAGATTATCTTGATGATTTCAAGAGTCAGTTTTCAAAGCAGTACAGCAAGCTGTTTTTAATTCTGATGCGCCACTTCATCGCCCCGGTATTCGGCAGAGCTATTTTCGCCTGATGTAATATTGATGCCCGGACAATAAATAATGCAGGCCGTTCAGCCTGTATTGCGCTAACAGATTATTGGTAGAGCTTGCGGTACGAAAGACAGAACCTTTTGCCCATAGCTCGGTTTATATTCATAACAAATCTCGTAAAACCTACATTGGTATGGGACAGTTTATGGACTATTACCTGAGAATTAAGAGGTGGCTAGGCTGATTTGGCAACTATTAATCTCTGAGAAAATTAAAATATTGCTGTTTTAACGTTATAACGTTATAATGTCTCTATAATAAGAAACAGGAGATTAAGATATGCTTTCTAAAAGTAAACGGACTACGATTTATCTCGAGTCTGACTTGTACAAAGCACTTCGATTAAAGGCAGCTACAATTTCCCGGTCTGTATCACACCTGGTAAATGACGCTGTAAGAGAAGCCCTGGCAGAAGATGCCGAAGATATTGCTGCATTTGATGAGCGAACAAAAGAGCCGGTAATCAGCTATGATGAGATGGTTAAAAGGCTAAATCAAGATGGCCGAATATAGTATCTTTTTCAAGGTATCTGTTGAAAAAGATTTAAGGAAAGTACCCCAGGAAGAAATAAAGAAGATACTTCAAAAGATTGATTCATTAAAAGCAAACCCTCGGCCATCAGGAAGCGAAAAGCTGACAGGACAGGAACGATACCGTATTCGACAAGGTCGGTATCGCATTTTATATTCTGTCGAAGATAATGAGCTTACCATCTCGGTGGTAAAAATCAGCCACCGCAAAGATGTTTACCGTTGATTTTCTCAGAAGCTATTTAGCTTTGAAAAAGAGGCCTATTTAGCAATTGGTAGCGCATACGGGATT
>PUOQ01000111.1 GCA_003552785.1 Dehalococcoidia bacterium | reverse complement strand
GCAGTTCTTCTTCAAGGCTTGATTCAAGCATCATTTTAGCCATACGCAGCACTGTTTCATTAAAATCCCCTAACCAGTCCTCTTCGCTCTTGACCTCTTTCCATAAATCATTTAGTGTTAAACCGGTCATGCCGTTTACCATGACCATAGGGCGTACCTCCTTTTTGTTTTATTTGCTTTAACTTTAAAGGATACGCCCTTTTTCCTTATTCAGGAAAGAATTTACACAAAATAGTTTACACTACCTTCCAACAACATACATTTGAACTTCAGATTATCCTCTGTTATTATAAGGTCTGTTCACTGGCGTATACCGATAACCGTGCCCCACTTACAAATAAACCGTGTTGTTTTTATGTTTATTTGGGTTAGCAGAATTTCAGTGATTAAAGTGCAAAGGCATGCAGGCATAAAATAAAGGGAGGGTAAAATGCTTAAAGTTACGGAAAGGGCAGCTCAGGAACTCAGCAAGATGCTTCAAGAAAAAGCTGAAGCTGATGACGATTGCCTGAGGCTGGTCACCCAGGATGGAGAAAACTTCGTTATTGGAGTCGGCAAATTAAAAGAGGGTGACCAGGTGGTCAACTACAACGAAAAGCGTGTGTTAATTGTTGATAGCGTCCTTGCATCCCATCTTAACGATGTCACAGTAGGCGTAAAGGACACTGACAAAGGCCCTGAAATAGTCCTTTTTAAAGAAGGTGACAGCATCTAATTTTTCATTCAACAATGACAGATAAATTATGCATTTCTGATTAGTATAAAACCCGCCTGGTAAACCATGCGGGTTTTATTTTTTTTACAGTATAATTACAGTTAAGGTTTAAGGCTCAACAAAAAACTAAGCTCTACTTTCCTGCAGGCTTATAAAAGCCAGTAAATTGTCACGGGCTATCATTCCCACAAGATATCCATCCGATACAACCGGCAGCTGGTTAATATTCTGTTGTGTCAATACCCGAAAGGCAGTCACAAGCTCATCGTGCGGACCAACAGTTTGAAGTTTATCAAGCGGGGTCATAATCTGACCCACGCTGGTTTTTGCCCATTCCTTCCTGGGTAAAGCTTTGACATCCTGAAGTGTAACCAGGCCTTTTAACTTTCCCTGATCAGTTACAGAGAAAAAACGTTGGCCACTGGTAAAAATATGATCATTTACCAGTTCGTCCACACTCATTTCTGGTGCAACACTACGTGTGCCGGTAAACATAACCTCTTTTACTTTATGACCTTCCAGAATTTGCTGAAAACTCAACTGCTGGTAACTGGAAGTGGCAGCATTGAATATAAACCATCCAATAATACTGATCCAGATACCATTAAAGATCATACCTGAAAATATTATCGAAACCCCGCCAATCATGAAAATGAGTCCGATTCCCTGGCCCACCTTTGATGCTGCATAGGTGGCCCTGTCCAGGTTCTTTGTTCTCCACCATATTAGCGACCTTAGTATGCGCCCCCCATCCATCGGGAAACCGGGTATGAGATTAAAAACGCCCAGCAACAGGTTAATCCAGGCAAGCCAGAATGAAACCGCAATAGCAATTTCTGCATGCAACGGCAAGGCCAGCCATAAAATGCCAAAAATTAACCCGAGGGTTATACTCATCAAGGGCCCGGCAAGAGCAACCATAAATTCAATTCTGGGTTTTTTTGGTTCCTCGGTAATCTGGGCAATACCGCCAAGAATAAACAGGGTTATGGAATGGACAGGAATATTGTATCGTTTGGCAACCAGGCTATGCATCAATTCATGGGCCAGCACTGAAGAAAAAAACAATAAACTGGTAACGATACTCACGACAACTGTTACAGCTGTTGACCATTCTGGATAGGTAGCCGGGAAATAATTATACGCCAGAGCCCAGGTTACCAGACCAAATATTATAAACCATGACAGATGAATACGGATTGAAATGCCAAAAAGTCTTCCGATTGGTATTCCCTCTTGAAAAATATCAAACCTCCAATTAACTATTATGACAGGTTTTTAAGTTTAAACCAGGGTAGCTTAAGTTTTTAGCCTTGACCCTATTTATTTTATTAACTTATGCTTCGTCACCGAAAAAGCATTTATCAACAATTATGTATTAACCTTATTTTAGCGTCAAGAAAAAGAAGAATTGCCTGCCGGGCCATAAATAGTGCTCAAATTTTTACAAAATTAGTAACAAGTTGGCAATAAAGAAATACAAAATAACCCCAAAGATATCCATGACTGTTGTGATGAAAGGCGCCGAAACAAGAGCGGGATCAACTTTAAAAAGGCGGAAAATAAACGGAAGGGACCCCCCGGTCAGGGTTGCTATGGTTGAAATACCAAGAAGAGTGGCACTGACAACAATAGCCACATCAAAGCTTCGGCCCAACAGATAAGCCCATCCCAGCACCAAAACTCCCAGCACAAGCCCCAGTACAAAGCCTATGCTTCCCTCCCGTGTAATAATAGACACTGCCCGCCTTGGTGTTATTTCACCCGTAGCAAGGCCTCTTATGACTACCGTTGCCGACTGCGACCCGACATTGCCTCCGGTACCAATAAGCAAGGGTATAAAAGCAGCCAGAATAACTATTTCCCCAAGTAATTCTTCCTGGCCGGCTATGATTGAACCGGTAACAGTGTTTACCAAAATAAGCAAAAACAGCCATACAACCCTACGCCGCACTACACTGAAAATTCGTGAAGCAAAATAACCACGCTCAGAACCATGCACGGCACCGAAACGATAAATATCCTCCGTAGCCTCTTCCTCCAAGATATCGACTACATCATCCCAGGTTACAATTCCCACCAGCCGGTTTTCGGTATCTACCACAGGCACAGCCAGTATCTGGTAATCTTTGAGGACTCTGGCTACCTCTTCCTGGTCCGTGTAAGTAAAAACGGTCCTTGGAGATGGGGTCATTATTTCAGAAAGCTTTGTATCCGGGTCTGCCAGCACCAGGTCTTTTAAATTAATGGTCCCCAGCAGCTTTCGCTCATTATCCATTACATAGGCAACATAAACGGTTTCTTTTTCAACAGACAGCTTGCGTATGCGTTCAAGCGCCTGGTAAACAGTCATTCGATAGTCAAGATCAATAAAATCAGGTGTCATAACCCTGCCGGCTGTGTTATCTTCGTAACCCAGAAGGGTAAGGGTGGCCTGCCTCTCGGAAGTAGAGAGCAACTTTAAAAGCCGCCTGGCAACCTTGGCAGGCACCTCTTCCAGTAACTCAGCTCTGTCATCAGGTTGCATGGATTCAAAGAAAAATTTTGCCCGGCTATCGGTAAAAGCTTCCAGCAGATGAAGCTGCTGGTAGGAATCCAGTAGATCAAAAACCTGCATTGCCAGGTCCTTGGGCAAAAGACGAAAGGCCATCAATCCACTGTCCTGATCCGCCTCATCAAGCAGGCGTGCCAAATCTACGCTGTCAAGCTTTATAAGCTCGTTTCGCAGAGTCTTAAAATCTTTAGTTTCTACCAGTTCTTTCAGTAAATCTATATCCATAAATATAACCCGGGGGAACCAATTTTTATTCTATCATAAACACAGCACTTATAATTTACTTTTTTAAACCCGGCTGAAACCAGCTTTGATAAACTGTTATCCGGAAAAAAGCAAGGAGAAAGTGCGCAACCGATATGCCTGAATTAAGGTTATGTTATATGCTTTTCTCAAATACTGTCAACAATACTGAAAATAACACAAAAAGGATATTTTTAATCAATTTATATCTTTGCCCCCTTATAAATAACAATGCAATCTGTTAAAATATTAGCCGTGTAAATAATAAGAACGGCGAGGTGGGAAAAGTTGTACAAAAAAATGCTGGTACCCCTGGACGGCTCAGCTTTGTCTGAAACAAGCTTGAATCATGTCATCACACTGGTAAAAGGCTGCAATATACCCGAAGTCATACTAATAAAAGCAAGAGAGCCCCTTGACACAGGTGTCCGACAGAGACTAAACGAAGAGCTGGCTCAAAAACTGGATGAAGCCTACAATGATGAAACAGAGGAATACCTGGCCAGAATCGCCGAACACCTTAACGGCCAGGGCATTTCTGCCAGGACCGTTGCCATAGCCAGCTCAGCTGCTAATGGCATCTTGAATTATGCAAGAGAAAACGGGGTTGACATCATCGTTATGAGCAGCCACGGAAGAACGGGAATTGCCCGATGGGCTTTTGGCAGCGTCGCCGAAAAAGTATTGAGGCAATCTGATATTCCGGTTCTGGTAATACCCCATAAAAGTGTTTGATTGATAAGTGCAGGCTGGCCGGTTTATTGGATAAACACGTGAAAGGCCTTTTTTGGACCTTAACTTTTCAGCTTTTTAAAGAGTCAGTCTTTAATGGCTTTTATAAGACCTTCCAGGGCACCTTCAATGCACCTGTCTTCAACGCAATATGAAAGGCGCATATAACCGTGGCAACCAAATCCGGAACCAGGCACGGCCAATACTCCGAAACTCATTAACTTTTCAATAAAAGCAACGTCATTTTCAAGGGGAGTTTTGGGAAACATATAAAAAGCGCCCTGCGGCTTTATCACTTCGTACCCTGACTCAACCAGACGAGCATACAGATAATTTCGCTTCCGCTCGTATTCAAGTACTGGAGCACTAACGGATTGCAGCCGGGCCACCAGATTCTGCATCAGGGCAGGTGCATTGACAAATCCCAAAACCCGGTTATTGTAAATCATCCCCGCAATCAGTTCCTTCTTGTCATAAATACCAGGGCCAACCGCCAGATAACCCAGCCTCTCCCCCGGCAGGGATAAATCCTTGGAATACGAACACGTTATAATGGTATCGTCATAGTAATGAAGAGGTGGTGGATATTTTAGACCATCATATATGAGCCTGCGATAAGGCTCATCACTTATCAGGTAAATTTGTCTACCAAACTTTAAGGACTTTTCTTTGAGTGCACTGGCCAGATCCCGAAGCACAGCACCACTGTATAAAACACCGGTAGGATTATTGGGGGAATTGATTATAACAGCCCGCGTATTTTTATTAATTGCCCGGCCTATTTCATCCGCTTGTGGTAAAAATTCATTACCCGAGGCCACAAAACAAACTTTGCCATCGTAGTTATCCACATAATTCAAGTACTCTGGAAAATACGGGCTGATCACAACTACTTCTTCACCGGGGTTCAAGACGGTCTTCAAGGCAACATTCAAAGCACCGGCAGCGCCACATGTCATTACGATTTCATCAGCGTTAAAATCCAGGGCAAACTCTTGCGAAAGGTCCCGGGCAACTGCCTGCCGGGTATGCAGGTATCCCGCATTGGGCATATAGCGGTGCATTCCTGCAAAAGGCTCCCTGGCAATATTTAAAAGCTCGTTTTTGAACTCACGGGGCGGCTCTGCCACCGGATTGCCTATTGAAAGATCAAAAACATTTTCACTGCCCAGTTTTGACTTTAATTTTGCACCAGCCTCAAACATCTGGCGTATCCAGGAACTGCTGGACATGCCGGTGAAAGTTTTATCCGATACCGGCACAATTCGCCTCTTTTTGGCCCTGCTTAAAAGCTTTAAGGTTTACATTCAAGTGTTTTTCCGGCAGTCTTGACTTCAAACTTATCAACCAGGCATCACTGGTCAAGGGCAAATAATTGGACAATGCGCCCAGTAAATATATATTCATGGCCCGCATGTTCCCAAGCGACCTGGCGGCTTTAAGGCCTTCAACAAAATGTATCTTTTCAGTACGAAAACCTATGATTTTACTTACAGCATTATCATCAGGGTATTTTTTAATCCCATCTTTCGAATAAGAGGGTGATACAGCATAATTATTTACCAGTGCAACCCCGCCCTCTTTTAAAAAAATAACCGCCCTTGCAGCTTCCAGCTTCTCCATGCCAAGAAGAATATCTGCATCACCCTCTGCAATTAAAGGAGAATTTACGATATTGCCCAATCTCAAGTGGCTTATCACGCTTCCACCCCGCTGGGCCATCCCGATACTGTCGGTCTTTTTTACGTCTAATCCCTGCACCATGGCCGCTTCAGCAATGACATCGCTTGCCAGAATTATGCCCTGCCCACCGATACCTGTCATTATTATATTTAAAGTACCCACTTATACTGTCCTGCCTTTAATATTAATGGCGCCAGAGAGGCAAACCTGCTCACAAACCCCACAATTATCTCCGGCACAAAAATCAGAGTTGATAATTACCCTGCCATCATCATCGTGAATGGCAGAACAAGCCAGCTTTAAACAATTATGACACCGGGTGCAGCTTTCTGCCAGTACAACCCGGGAAGCATGAGACCTTGGCCGGACCGGTGCGCAATCCCCGCGTACTATTAAAACCGACAGTTCTTCACAATCAATGGCAGATTTAATGGCGCGCCGAAGATTCTCCATGTCAAAAGCATCCAGAACCTCTACCCGGTTCACGCCCATAGACCTTACAACATCTTCAATTTTTACCTGTGTTGCCTGCCTGCCGCTTGCCGAAACCCCGGTGCCAGGGTGACCCTGGTGCCCTGTCATACCGGTTGTCATATTATCAAGGATAATAATGGTGATTTTACTCTGGTTATAAATTGCATCTGCCAGTGAAGTCATTCCAGAATGCATGAAGGTGGAGTCCCCAATGACAGCAATCAAACTGTCTTCCAGGCCTGCCTTTTCCATGCCCAGCGCCTGACCAATGCCAGCGCCCATACAGGCACAAGTGTCCATAGCACTCAAAGGAGGGTATGCTCCCAAAGTATAGCAACCAATATCTCCGGTAATAATCACTCCTGGTTCATTTGTTGTGTTTTTTTCATTTGCGGTAAGCATTTTCCTGCGTTTACTCAGTCTGGCCAGAACGAAAAATATACCGCGATGAGGACAACCGGGGCACATAGAAGGTGGTCGTGCAGGCAACTCCACCTCATGAAGCTCGCCCTGTTCTTTTTCATATCTTACTTCCAGCCCATGATCTCTGGCTAAACGGGCTACAACCCCAGGTGCCAGCTCACCGGTAACGGGAATAAAAGCCTTCCCGGTAACCTCAACCCCCATTGACCTTATCATCTCTTCCAAAAAAGGGTCGAGTTCTTCAATGACAATCAATTTCTCAACACCAGAAGCAAACTTCCGAATAAGATTTTCCGACAGAGGGTAGGTCATACCAAGCCTTAAAAAACTTGCATCGAGAAATACTTCCCTGGCATATTGGAAAGCAATAGAACTTGAGATAACCCCCGTCTTGGTGTTACCCGGTATGACTTCATTGAAAGAACAATCCAGAGCATATTCTTTAATTTTATCGATACGTTTTTCAATGACAGGATGGCGGGCACGTGCAAAAACCGGCAGCATCACATATTTTTCCGGCTGACGGATAAAACCCGGTTGGGTAGAACCGTTCAATGCATCGCTATAAATACGCACCACCGACTTCGAATGAGAAATACGCGTGGTCGAACGGAATAACACCGGAGTATCAAACATCTCACTGATTTCAAATGCTTTAATCATGAAGTTATATGCACTCTGGCTGTCATAAGGCTCCAAGCAGGGAATTTTTGCCAGCCTTGCATAATGCCGGCTGTCCTGTTCATTTTGCGAACTGTGCATACCCGGATCATCGGCAGTTACTATTACGAACCCGCCCTTCACGCCAGTTATAGAAGCAGACATCAAAGGGTCGGCAGCGACATTAAGGCCGACATGTTTCATGCCTGTAAGGGCTCTTGCCCCCGTGTAAGATGCGCCCATTGCTACTTCAAGGGCTACTTTTTCATTTGTAGACCATTCCGCATATACGTTTTGAAACCTGGCAATGTTTTCCAGTATTTCTGTGCTGGGGGTTCCAGGATATGCTGTTGCCACTTTAACTCCAGCATGATAAGCCCCCAGGGCCATTGCCTCGTTGCCGGATAGCAGCCTGGTTACCTGGTCTGGATTTTTCCTTTTTTCCACTTAGTTATTCCTTTACTAAAAACAGTATAAAATTATTACCTGTCGTTAAATTACTGTCAACAAATGGCCGGGCTCAAATGGATTATAGTTTGCCATTACAATTCAACTCGATGAAACGCTTCGGCCAGTTCATAATTCTGCCCCTCCGCCATTTTCTCAGCCCTTTGCCTGAGCCAGTTTTCAATTTCAACAATCTGTTCGGGTCTCAACTGAGAGCGATGGCATTTCAAAGCCTTTAACTTGAGACAGAACGTATCAGTTATGTTTACATGGTAATTGGGGTTTTCACTTCCCCAAAAAAGCATCTCCCTGACAACATGCGGGCCCAGGCGTTCCTCAACCAGCTCGGGAAAAGCCAGAGCATTCCTTGCAAAAGGGTAGACCGCATCAGCCACTACCTGGCCTGTTACACGATGATCCCGATGCCAGACATAGCGCCGGTATGGGTCAGTAGATGCCACTGCCCTTGGTTTGAAATAGCGTATCTGGCGAGCAATCTCCAACCGGTACCGATAACTGTCTTCAAGCAATCCATCTGGAAAACGTAAAAATATCACTTCAGAAACACCGAGTAAATCGGCGGCGCCCAGTTGCTCCTTTTCCCTCAAGTCTTTTAGAATTTCAGGCCTTGTGTCCATATCATCTGTGCCTTTTTCCCCACTGGTAACCACCACATAGACGACCTTTTTTCCCTGTGCCGTCAAACCAGCTACTGTTCCGGCAATGCCGAATTCGGCGTCATCCGGATGAGGTGCTATCACCAGCAGTTCTATGGGAGATGCCTGCATTTTATAAAATCCCGCAGGCTACATTCATCATTTTAGAAATCTCTCCTGACAATCTGTAACAAACATTATTCCAGCCATAACTGCTCACTGTCCGGGCAATAAGCTGTTTATCAGGCAAGGTAAGGGGTGGGCGATTAAGCCAATGTGACAGTTTAGCCGCAAATTCCACCGGGTCTGGTTTAATGGCTACATCACCTGAAAACCCGGACCGTATAATGCTTTTCAAGTCTCCGACATCATTTGCCACCACAGGACAACCCGATGCAAGCGCCTCCAGTGCTACCAAGCCGAAACTTTCGTAATACGAGGGCACCGCCAGCACATCTGCCAGATTATAATAGTAAGGCAACTTACCCTGAGGCACCAGGCCTGAGAATACTACCTTTTCCTTAATACCCAACAATTCAGCCTTGAGCTTGAGCCTTTCTATCTCGATACGGCTGGATTCACCCCCGCCTGCTATAATGCACTGCCAATCGTTGACACTGTTTATTAAAGCCAG
>PUOQ01000108.1 GCA_003552785.1 Dehalococcoidia bacterium | reverse complement strand
TGGTATTGTAAATTCGTTCAATTGATTTTTGTGCCATATCCGCCATTATCAAGGTATGGTCGTCTCTGTTGGGGTTTTCCTGAGAGGCTGCTTTTATAATTGATGCTGCCGGGAAGAAACCGGTGCGCCAACTGCCTAGCTGGGGATCAACGGAGCCAATTACAGCATTGGAATCCATGATTATTTCATCAGCCGCAAGCGCCAGCAGGGTTCCGCCAGACATAGCATAGTAAGGAATAAAGACCGTTACTTTTGCTCGATGTTTTTTTAATGCAGTGGCTATTTGCTCCGAAGCAAGCACTATGCCTCCCGGAGTGTGTAAAATCAATTCAATCGGCAAATCTTTGGGGGTCTTGCGGATTGCCTGCAAAATTTGCTCTGAATCCTCCATGTCGATAAAGCGTCTTACTGTAAAGCCCAAAAGGCTCACTCGTTCCTGGCGATGAACTAGAGTTATCATTCTGGATTTCCGGTATTTTTCAATCCTCTTTATTGCCTGCAGTCTTCTTGCAACCAACAGATAGCGTTGAATTAAGGGAAGCAGGAACAAGAGTATTATGATTATAAATATAACTGTAAATATATTGTATTCCTCAAAAAGCATGTGATCGCATCAATATCCTATATTTATAGTTTGTCCCTATTGTTCTTCCTCAACCCAGTGTCTTTCCAAAACCTTCCGGGCCATTTTGGCGTCCTCCCAGGCTTCTACGTGGCTCTCCTTCTTCTTCTCAAGCATTTTGTAAGTGTTGAAGAAGTTCTCAATTTCAGCAAGCCAGTGTTTTTGAACCTGGTTAATATCATCAATCCCTTCAAACCTCGGGTCAACCAGAGGAACGCCCAAAATTTTTTCATCTGTGCCCTCTTCATCACGCATAATCAAGGCCCCTATAGGTTTGATCTGGACATGGCAGCCAGAGAGAGTAGGCTCTTCTACGAGGATTATGGCATCGAGAGGGTCACCATCATAACCCTTTGTATGGGTGATGAAACCGTAATCTGCCGGATAATGAACTGAAGAAAAAAGGACACGGTCAAGAAAAACCGCTCCTGTTGATTGATCAATTTCATACTTATTACGGCTACCTCTTGGTATTTCCACAATTGCCTCTACTACAGAGAAAATTTTCTTCATAACCCACCAAATAAAAATATAATGCTTACTTTACGCTTGCCTTGATACTTGAGGTGGCCATATAGCCAGCTTTTAACAGAGGAGGTTGCCCATTCGCTGCATGCAAGCTTGTTCCTGAGGTGCTGAAGTAATATCAGGCGACAAATTGCATTTTTCAAATCAAAGATTTCCTATTCCTTTAACAATTATCTTCATCGCGAATTTATTCATTTTTATTTGTAACTCCGCTTTTAGTCTATGCGTAAACCTCCCCATTTTATAAATACTTGGCTTCCTGGCTGCTCCGTGTGGATAACTACAGCAGGAACTTACCCGCTACAAAGCAGCGAATAGCTTTTTAATCCATGGGAAGAACAGCGGAACTCGATTCAATCCGTTTCTTTGCCATTTGATTCTGGCCCGTGCGGAATTGTTGGGTCTGCGCGTTAAGCATGTTGTGTCACCTCCATTAAATGGGCAATGCAGAATAAATAGCAGCTGTTTTGGTTTGTGTGGCAACCCATATTATTTTGTCACAGCCATTGGATTTTCTGCACTGGCTTTAAGGGGGCTGAATCGGCAAACCGTCTGGCGAATAGCTGCCAGCAGCCTTTTGGCTATAACAGGGTAGTCTGCAATGAAACTCAATTTCTTACCCGGTAAGAGGCTTGGTAGAGCCAAGAAAAGGCGGCTCAATGTCTGTAGTGAAGGCTAGAGTGGCAAGAAACAGGTAGTTAAACTCTAAAGTTTTAGGTAGATATACGGATATTTTAACTTGCAGTAGCTGGCTTATCATGTCACCAGAATTATTACAGGAGCAGGCGAAACAGCGAAATGAAGCGAACAATGATTATTTTTGCCAGCCTTATGCTGGTTTTTGGAGTGGTTGGAATCGGGGCTTGTGCGCCGGATCCAAAACCCACACCCACCCCTACACCTACACCCACACCCACGCCTACTCCTACACCCACGCCTACTCCTACTCCTACTCCTACACCCACGCCTCCAGACCCGGACGATGCAATGCCGATCACGTCCCACCCTGACGGGCCCGGCTACGACGACTTGTGCATGATCTGCCATATGTTGGGCGGAACCGATCCGGTACCTGATGATGGTTATCATGTAGATTACGATGATGATGAGTGTTACGACTGCCACGAAGTAGACTACTAGTTAATAATAAGAGGTTATTTAAAGAAAATTTAAAAGGAGGTTTTGTTATGAAAAGATTATTACTGATTCCAATTTTGGCCATGGGGCTACTGCTCACGGGATGCCCTGAACCCAACGAAATGGAAGACCCGTTCCCCGATAATGGAATGGAACCTGAAATGTCCATTATCACCTCAAGCATTTAGGAATTTTGAATATTTACCATAGCCAACCCTTGGAGACAGGCATAGCCACATTAACCCTCATGATTTACTCTTTTGCTGTGTCAGTATTTGTCGGTACTGTGGCTTATAGTATTAGCCACATATGTTTTGGTCGGTATTAAAAATATAGCTATGACATTAGCCAAAACTCTATTATTTTAACCCCGTGTTTTGGCTAACCATTTTAAAAGGAAGTGTAATTGGGAATGGTTTTCCCCGCAGCGGGCACTCTAATCATAAAAATTACATCTTACTTATCAGTAATTTGTCATTGGATGAAGGTGGGGTATGAAAAAGCAGCTTGGTGTCATAATAGCTTTGACTTTAGTTGGAACCCTGGCTCTGGCAAACACATTATTCAGTTATGATTTGTTCAGGCAGCAGAATGATTATCTGGATAAAATAGAGACTTTCGAAAATAAAAACTCCCAGCTTGAGAAAGACCTGGAAGAATCTCAGCAAAAGGTGGCCGATGCTCAAAAGCAAATAGATTCTCTTACCGATGAGCAAAAACATTTTGAGGGCGAGATGCAGGTTGTAACGGAAGTCATTGACGATATCACCGGACAATTGGCTAGTTTTGATATTGAATCTGAAACAATTTCCCTGGACATCGAAGAGATGCGGGAAATGCTTGCCGGAGTAGATAATGGTGCACTTTCCGTTCGTGCAGCAATTGCTGAAAACAAGCCTGCTGTCGTATATGTCGAGGCTAAAGTTTTTGAAACGTTTATATCCTCCGGGTCCGGTGTTATAGTGAGCAAAACAGGTCTGGTTATAACCAATCACCATGTAGTTGAGCTTTCTGATTCGGTTGTAGTTACTTTAAATACAGGAGAAAGCTTTCAGGCGGAATTGATTGACTACGATAAAGATCGTGATCTGGCTTTATTGCAGATTGATCCAGGCAGTAAAGAACTGACTGAAGCCAACCTCGGCGACTCTGATGAAATATACCAGGGCGAAGCCACACTTGCCCTTGGGCATCCATTGCCGCTTGGAGACGCCCTGCCCCGCGTGCCAGTAGTAACCCGTGGCATTGTATCGGCCTTAAAAACCTTTGAAGGATATTTCTATATCCAAACCGATACAGCGGTTAATCCGGGCAACAGTGGTGGCGCTCTGGTTAATTTGAGGGGTGAGGTGATAGGTATAAATGTGGCCCGGTATGCTGATGCTGAGGTTGAGGGTACCGGCTTTGCAATACCCATAAATGATGTAAACAGTTTTATAGAACAGCACATCGATTAAGGAGAAATATTTGGTTCTCTTGTGGTTATTTCTTATCGGCAGCAAGATGAGGCTTTCCCCATTTTTGAAAAGTGAAGTAATTAAGCTAAGATAAAGTTCCGTAAATACCACCAGGAAGAAGGCGGAATAATTTTATTCCCGCACTGCTGATTTTAATACTATCGGTTATTACACTTCCGTTGTCAAGGAAGGCTGTGCTATCAGCTTACGGTTGCTGTTTCCAAGCCCGTGGTTAACTACCTTTACTTAACAACAATTATTTTTGTTAAAGACTAATCTTGTATAACCTATGTTTATAAATAAATACAACAAAATTTCCTGTAGTTTGTTTCAAGGGGTGTTTGGAAAAGCCCGATGATTTTTATTACTTATGGTAAAAACATTATTATTTAATGATACCTTTTCCGATTACAGTGCAGATCATTCAATTGGTATGGTTGCGGTATAAGTAATGTTTTGATATCGTAAAGGAAGGCAAGCATAAACACAATGCTTTAATATACCCGGCGAAAGAATAACCCATTATCTTGCCGCGATCGTTAAGAGGGGGTGGCTGGTGGTGACAAATCAAAAAATATTCTTAAAAAGATTACCGTTATTGCTTCTGTTAACATTTGGGCTGGTAGCTGGCTGTCAGATAGAAGAGGAAAACGATGAACCTGCGCCTGCCGATTTTACAGTCAGCAATCTTTCCATAGAACCTGATCAAGTCGAAATTGGAGAAGAGGTTACGCTCATCGTAGACGTTACAAATTCAGGTGGAACAGCCGGAACCGAGACCCTGGAATTTGAGGTCAATGGAATAGTTGCGTCGGAAGATGTAAAGCTGGAGCCCGGCCAGACAGAAGCATTGTCTGCCATAGTGACTCCCCATGAAGCCGGCATGTATGAGGTGAGGGTAGATGATTTAACCGCAAGTTTTGAAGCTCTGGGCCCTGACATTTTTCAAATAGAAGCAGAAGCTGGCCCCGGTGGAAAAATTGAACCTGATGGAAAGGTGGAGGTTGCTGAGGGCGAGAACCAGGCTTTCAGCATACATCCGGATGAAGGTTTTGAAATAGCCGATGTAGTTGTTGACGGGCAATCCGTAGGTGCGGTAAGCGAGTATGCTTTTGAAGCAGTGGCTGGAGACCGCTCCATTCGTGCAGAATTCGAAAAAGAACCTGTTGATGTAGATCTGGACTGTAAAAACCCCTATCATCCCGGACTGATTCTTATAGTTGCAACAGTTGATGAAGTAAACTATGGGGCAAGTCTGCCCATGGCAATGGTAGTGACCACCAGCGCATACGAGCAAACGCATCAATTTGCAACCAGCCAGCGTTACGACTTCTCAATTTACGATGAAGAGGGGCAGGAAATATGGCGCTGGTCCGATGATCAGGAGTTCCTGATGGTTGTTGGCCAGGAAGTTTTTACCACAGAAGGAATACTTTATTTTGAGCGTTTTGATACCGGTGAATTGCCAGCAGAAAAGGCGACTTATATTTTAAAAGCCACTCTGGCTACTGAAGGGAAGGATGGAAATAAAGAGGGCCCGGCACATGTGTGTACCAGTTTTAAAGTTATACCGGGATAATAAATATATATCAATTTTATGAAAACGATTGGCCATTTTTCAAAAATAGTTAAGGCGATTGCATATTTAGTTGCTTTACTGGGTTATACCGGCTTTTTATTCCGTATTGCAAAGAAACAGGCCGAAGTCTCTGGCAGGCCTATGCTAAATGTGGGTTGCAAAGCTGTTTATACTGATTCAAGTGACATAAACCTGGATATTGTTCATCGCAGTGTGCCAAACTTTATAAAGGGGGACGTCCAGAATCTTTACATGTTTCCAGACAAGCGGTTCGGAGTTGTGTTTGCAAGCCATGTTATCGAGCATGTGTTAGACCCTGAAGCAGGGTTAAAAGAGCTGGGGAGAGTCGGGGATGAGGTTTATGTGGTTACTCCTCCTCCTTTTTACCCTCAGGCCTGGCTTCATCCGGGTCATCGCTGGATATTTATGGGTACCAGGATGGTGTGCAGGAATCCGTTATTTGATTGGTGGCATAAAGTAAGAAATTTCTTGTTTAGTCATAAATGGCAGAGTAATAAAAACAGTTGTAGCACGGGTTTAAAATGATTCACGTATTGTAAAGTCCCGTCCACGATTTTCAGGGTACGGGTTATAGCTTAAGCGGTAATAACTAACCCGGCGGTACTTTTTGCGTTATCAACTATGTGCGGGTGTTCTTTAATCTGTTTATGCAAGCGTGTTAAAATGGAAATTATAAACAAGGTAAAGCATATGATTTTTAATAATAAAAGGGGTGCGTAATTGAGAAAGAGTTTGGTTATACTTTCGGTATTGGTCCTGGTAACAGGCCTGTTTGGTACTGGCTGTGACAATGGCAACGGCGAAGAAACATTGATCTTTCAGGATGGCAGCCAGTATGTTGGCCAAACCCAGGACGGTTTGCCTCACGGCCAGGGAACGCTGACATGGTGGAATGGCTCAAAATACGAAGGGGAATATGAGCAGGGCCTTCGCAATGGCGAGGGCACCTTTTATGATGCAGACGGGAATATTCTATATGAGGGAGAATACAGTCAGGACAAACGCCACGGAGAAGGCACCGTTTACTGGGAAAACGGAAATAAGGCATATGAAGGCAACTGGTATGAAGGCGAGCATCATGGCAAGGGCGTTTTGTATGACGAGGACGAAGTCCCGGTATACGATGGCGAATGGGAGCATGGACTGAAGCACGGCGAGGGTACATTATACAGTGATGATGGCCTCAAGGTTTATGAAGGCGAGTTTGAAGAAGATGAATGGCACGGAGAAGGAACCATGTATGACTCCGATGAGAATCCGGTGTATGAAGGCGAATGGAAAGAAGGGGAGATGCATGGTGAAGGGACAACTTACGATGAAGATGGAAACCCTGTATATTCAGGCAATTTTGAGGTAGGGGAGCGCCATGGAGATGGCATTCTTTACTGGGAAGATGAAAGTGTAGCCTTTGATGGCCAGTGGCAGTCGGGTAAGCGCCACGGACAGGGCACAGCCTTTGACGAAGATGGAAACAAGACCTATGAAGGCGAGTGGCAGGATGACAAATATCATGGCGAGGGCGTAGCCTATGACGAAAATGGCAATATAAAATACGACGGCGAGTGGCAGGAAGGCCTACAACACGGTGAAGGAAAAATGTATGATGAAGACGAAAATTTAATTTATGACGGCGAGTGGCAGGAAGGACTGCAACACGGTGAAGGCACTATGTATGATGAAGATGGAGAAGTGGTATTTGATGGCCAGTGGGAAAATGGAGAGGCCGTTGAAGCTGATTAAGCTTTATCTTTGCCGGGTTCAGTACAGGTCATACTCTGTGCCCCGGGTTTTCTTAACATAATATGGACTTCACAATTTGAGCCAGGCGGGAAAAAAGTGGATTCCAGTAGTAGAAAGCCAAAATTTTGATACATGGCTACATTTTTCATATTCTGGGTTTCAAGATAGCAGGGCAGCTGGTTTGCATCCAGGTATTTAATCATGGGTTTTATTAAACGGCTGCCAAAACCTTTACCCTGATGTTCGGGAGCTACTGAAAGCAGGGACAGGTACATGTGGGGGTTTGGCGCATATTTTCTTTTAAGTTTATCGGCAAATCTTTCCTCTGATCTTGTGTACCTTAGAAAATGCCAGCCAAAACGAAAGGGCAGACCAAGCACTCCCGCTTGTATTTCATGCCACCAGGATGGTTTGGTTCCTGACATTGTCCATATTGCCAAACCTTCACAATCGTGGGATGTTACAAAGGCCTTGCTTCCGCTTAAAACACAAAGTTTTATAAAATAACGGTAAATATGGTGAAGGTTGGCTCTTTTTGCAGGATCGGGTATTGCGTACCTGTTTGAGGGCTCATCTTTAAAAGCGGCGGATGCGTTTTTAGCGGCAATATCGACAAGGTTTAAATCGAGAGGTTTCAAGTTACTGAAAAAGTTATTGGAATATATTTTGGGCCACCTTTATCTTTACACTATAAGTACTGGATAAGTGAAGGGAATCAGTATAATTATCAAACAATAAAGTAACCACAAAAAAAGCAGTATGAAAATTGGGGTGAGTGAAGGGATTTGAACCCTCGATCTCCAGGGCCACAACCTGGCGCCTTAGACCACTTGGCCACACTCACCGCATATGGTTATTATAGCTAAACATGAGAGTGAGTTTCAATTTTATAAATAATTTATCTTTACACTGTTAACTTCTTGTGTTTTAATAATGCAGTCAACCACATCATAAGTGGAATCATTTTATAATTATAGAGAGGAGCATAGATGTTAAAACCAGTAAAAGTAATTCCCTGTTTTGTTCTGGAGAATAAAAGGATAGTAAATAAAAATTTGTCCCACGAATTTAAAATTAGCAGTGACCCGCTCCAAGCAGCCCGGACGCTTTCTGAGCAGGGTGCCAGCGAGCTGGTATTTATTGATATTGACGCACCGCGTGAACGTATGGAAATATGGGCACGTATTTTAAAACAAATAAAGGAAAATGTTACTGTGCCTGTTACCTTCGGCAATAATATGAATACAGTAGACGATTTTGAACAACTTCTTTTTACCGGAGTTGATAGAATAGCCATAGATGTAATTGCAAACACTGACCCCGCTTTGATAGACATTTTGGGGCGCAATCATGGAAGCCAGCGGGTGCTTCCGGTGATTAGCGGTAGAAAGAATCAACCCGGCACTGGCAGGCATAGATATGAAATAATTCAGCGTAGAACGCGTGAATCTACAGGAATTGATTTAGTAGAATGGGCTAAAATGGCTCAAATGCTTGGCGCCAGTTCTATTATGATTCATTGCCTGGACGCCGAAGGCACGATGCAGGGTTATGATTTAGAGTTGTTAAGCGCAGTTACATCAGCTGTGTCTGTTCCTGTAATTGCTTCGGGTGGTGCTGGCGAGCTGGAACATTTCTACCAGGCGGTATCTCAGTCAGGGGTTTCAGGATTGGCTGCTTCTACTATATTCACATCTGGAAAGGCCACCCCCGGACAGGTTAAAGAATATTTGCAAAAAAATAATATTAAGGTAGACTCCACATCGAAAGTACCTTGAATAGTGGAAACAAAACCGTAAATTATAGAATAGCATATTTAAGCATCAGGCAGGGCGTGGCATCTTTATTAATGCTTGGTGATTCGCACACCGGGTAAACTACCGGTAAGCGGGAGGAATATATGAGGTCGGTCAACCAGGAAGGTGTTGAGGTTGAGAGGCAGCGAATGGCAATACTCAGGATTATTGCCAATTCGCGTCGTGCTGTAGGCAGTAAGGTTATAGCCAGGCGGTTGAAGGAGGATTATGGTATAGAACTATCCGAGCGGGGGGTGCGTTATCATTTAAACCTGATGGACGAAAATGAGTTGACGGCAAAGGTTAGCAGGCGCGATGGCAGGGTGATTACGGCACAGGGGCTGGCAGAAATTGAAGATGCAATGGTAGCCGACAAAGTCGGTTTTGTTATCGATCGTATCGAACTGTTGTCTTACAGGGTTACTTTTAACCCTTTAGATCTTTCCGGTAATGTTCCGGTAAATATCTCTCTACTGCCTGCCAGGGAGCTTGATAAAGCTATTGAAGCTATGGCTTACTCAATGGAGGCAAACATTTGTGTCAGCCGTCTGGTGGCAATAGCCAGAGAAGGTGAAAAGCTGGGTGATATAGTCATACCGGAGGGGCAGGTGGGAATTGCTACCGTTTGCAGCCTTGTAACCAACGGTACTTTATTAAAGGCGGGGATTCCTATAGATTCACGCTTTGGGGGAATCCTTCAATTCAGAACCGGGCATCCGCTAAGGTTTACCGACCTCATTGAGTACAGCGGCTCCTCTCTTGATCCCTCTGAAATATTCATCGCCGGACGTATGACCAGCGTGAACCACGTCTCCCGTGAAGGCAACGGTAAAATACTGGCTAACTTCAGAGAAATTCCATCGCTTTGCATGGATGAAGCGGAGAGGGTGTTTTGCAACCTTGAAAAGGTGGGTGTTAATCGACCTTTAATCATAGGCAGCCCGGGCAAATCTGTTTGTGGTGTGCCTGTTGGTCTGGGCAAAGTGGGAATGGTGCTTGTTGGCGGTTTAAACCCAATAGCCGGAGCAGTAGAAGCCGGTATAGAGATTAACTCCAAAGCAATGAGTGGCCTTATTGGCTACGATGAACTGGTTGATTATTTCAAACTGGAATTAAAAGGATCGGAATAATACTGACTTTTTTACAGGAGGTAAAGGAAATGATGTGGTGGGATACAGGCCCTGAAATTGCTTTCGGAGCATTTGGCATTTTGTATACTGTTTTTGGTTTACTGCTTTCCGTTGGAGTGATTATTGTTATAATATGGCTGGTAATCAGGTTGTCAAAAGGAGATACTTCCGGGAGGGATGGGACTGAAGCATCTCAGCAGCCAGAAAGACCCATCCAAATAGTAAAAGAGCGCTATGCAAGGGGAGAAATTTCCAGAGAAGAATACCAGCAAATAAAAAAGGACCTGATGGATTAAATATAATCTGGAGGACATTATGACAGAACATGATGCAGTTATAAAAGGGCTGGAGATGGCTATGAAGATGGAGGCCGATGGCAGACAGTTTTATTTAAAGGCAGCTGAAAAGAGCGCTAATAGTGCCGGCCGTCAACTTTTTGAGTCTCTGGCAAAAGAGGAGGAAGAGCACGCTGCCCACTTTAAGTCTATTTATGAAAGGTTAAAAAATCGCCAAAACTGGGATGATGAAGTTGCTTCGGATGTTGCTCCACGCTCTAATATCAAGACCATTTTTTCAAAAGCTTTAAGTGACCTTAATGCTCCACCAATGGCTACTGCTTCCGAAAAAGAATCTGTAGAAAAGGCCATAGACATGGAAGAGCAGTCTTATGAGTTGTATCGCGAAAGAAGCGAAGCCGCTACTACTGAAGTAGAAAAAGAGTTTTATCAGAAGTTGATGTCGGAAGAGCGAGGGCACTTTCTGGCGCTTAATGACTACATGGAATATCTCAAGGATCCTTCGACGTGGTATACATTCAAAGAGCATCCTACCCTGGATGGTGCTTGATTAAATACGGCCACGTTTCAAACTTGATTTATGAGAAAAGGAAAAACTATTTGAATTCCAGAGTTTATGCCTGAAAACTATTGACACTGTTCGTTTCATGGGTTAATCTTGTATGCTAGCAAACTATGGAGGTGAATAATGCAGGGTTATTGTGTCAAATGTCGCACCAAACGGGAAATGAAGGACGCCCGCAGCATTACCATGAAAAACGGCCGTCCGGCGACTCAGGGTATTTGCCCGGTATGTGCCACCAAGATGTTCAAAATCGGAAAAGCTTGATTGCAGGTTCCTTTTCATGATTATTATAGCAGGCAGTATAAAGCTGCCTGCTATAAAACTTTTTTCCCGGTAAAACAAATTGAAAAATAAACAAAATGTAAAACAGATTATTGAGCGTTTGGAAAAAATCTACCCGGACGCTCAAATCGCGCTGAAGTATAATAATCCCCTTGAATTACTTATAGCCACCATTCTTTCATCCCAATGTACCGATGAGGTTGTTAACAGAGTCACGCCAAAGCTTTTTTCATATTATAAGACTGCTAATGATTATGCGGGTGCGGGCACAAGTGAACTTGAGCAATTTATACGACCGACCGGTTTTTATCGAAACAAAGCCAGAAACATAATTAAGGCAGCAAGGATTATTGCCAGCAAGCACAATGGAGAGGTGCCCGACACAATGTCGGAACTGGTAGCCCTGCCCGGAGTAGCCCGAAAGACAGCCAACGTAGTTTTGTATAATGCTTTTAATACTCTTGAGGGAATAGCTGTTGACACCCATGTAAAACGCTTAAGCAATTTACTGGGCTTAAGCAGCCGCAAAGAACCCGAAAAAATTGAGCGTGACCTGATCGATATAGTTCCGCGAATATATTGGGGGCGAATAACCTATCTTTTAATACAACACGGAAGAGAGGTTTGTATTGCCAGACGGCCCCGTTGCAGTATATGCACCCTTTCAGATATTTGCCCTTCACATAAAACCAGTTACGAGAGCCGGGCTAAAGATCAAGGTTAAAAAGTTCAGCAGCGTTGGCAATGGTAATCCCTGCTATTTCTTCATAAGTTTTACCCATGATCTCTGCCAGTGTAGATGCTGTATGTACCAGATATGCAGGCTCATTGCGCTTGCCCCTGTATTTTTGAGGCGGCATGTACGGGCAATCGGTCTCAATTAACAGGGCCTCATGTGGCAGGCTGCAGATAACCTGGGGCAGCTTTCTGGAGGACGGGTAGCCAATGTATCCACCAAATGAAAGCATGAAGCCCATATCTATATAACGCATGGCGGTGTCGTAATCTCCGCTGAAGCAATGCCTTATTCCTCTCCATTTGTGATTGGGAAGCGGGTTAGAAGACACCCAGCTCTCAAGTGTTTTAACCGCTTCTTCTTCTGCGTTACGGCAATGTATAATAACCGGCAACTGTAATTGCTGCGCTAATTCAAGTTGCTGGTTTAAGATTTTCAACTGCTCCGGTCGGTGCTTGGTGGTCCAGTGATAATCAAGACCAATTTCACCGATGGCAACAACTTTTGGTGTACTGGCAAGCACGTGTAACTCTTCAATGAAGCCGGGCGCTACCTTATGGGCTGAATGAGGGTGAATACCCACAGACGCAAACATGCCGGAATAGTTGTCGGAAATCTCGATAGATTTGGCCGAGGATGCAATGTCGATCCCGGCATTTAAAATGTATGATACTCCCGCGTTTTTGGCGCTTTGTATCACCTGGTGTTGGTCGTTATTAAATTCTTTTAAATACAGATGGGCGTGACAGTCTATAAGCATAATATCAAATAAGCATTGATTTTCATGGCAGGCTTATAAGTGAAGTTTCAGCCAGTTTTATCAGCAGATATGGAGCAATGCCTAACAATAGCAGGCCTGCACCAGCAAGTACTGATACCAGGCCTGGGACCAGGGGCATCTGCAGCCGGGTGTTTGATGAAGGCTCTTCACGCCACATTATTTTAACTATTCTCAAATAGTAGTAAGCAGATATTACCGTGTTTAATACGGCTATGATTATAAGCCATAGTAAGCCCTGGTCTATAGCACCGGTGAAAATATACAGTTTTGCCATAAAGCCAGCCGTAGGCGGCAGGCCAATAAGTGAAATAAGCCCGAGGCTGAGAACAAAGCTTGCCAGCGGTGACCGGCGGCTAAGACCGGCGAAATCACCAATTTCATCGGTGTTCAGATAACGTGTTATGACTATTACTGTGGTAAATACTGCAACCTCGGCCAGAGCAAAAGCCGCAAGGTAAAAAAGCAGTTGAGGTTGTCCGGACAAACCCTGGCTGAATCCGAGAACACTTATACCGATCAGCATGTATCCGGTATGAGCAATACCTGAATAGGCAAGCAGGCGCTTGATGTTTGTTTGCATCAGGGCAAGGATGTTGCCAAGAGTCATGGTTAACGCACTTATAACTGCAACAGCAATGCCCCAATCCGCCGCAAAAGATTGAGGTTGTGAAAAAGCAATTACAAACACCCTTGCTATAACAGCTATACCGGCGATTTTACTTGCAGCGGACAGGTAAAGGGTAATAGGGGTTGGGGCGCCTTCGTAAGCGTCGGGTGCCCACATATGAAAGGGAACAGCTGCTATTTCAAAAAATAGCCCGGCGGCAAGTAGCAACACTCCTAAAAGCAGTCCGGTGGAAACATCGCCCGAAGAACCTATTGCCAGGCTAATTTCGTTTAATTGTATACTGGATGTTGTGCCAAAAATAAAAGCCATTCCATAAAGCATTACGGCAGAAGCTATCCCTCCGATAAGCATCATTTTTAATGCAGCTTCCGAAGAGCGGCTGTCTTTAAGAACGCCTACCAGTATGAATAAGGAAATGGCTGAAATCTGGATGGCAACGAAGGCAGAAACCAGATTGCCGGCACTTGGCATCAGCATCAATCCTGTCAGTGCAAACAGTATGATCGCATGGTATTCTGCCCATGAACCTTTAAGCCTGTCATAATAGTCGTAGGATGCAAAAATGACTCCAGCGGTTACGCCGAGCAGTATAAGGCGAAGGAACTGGCTCCATCCGTCGATTACCAGCATGCCGCTAAAAAGAGAGGTACTTAAATTGTAATTACCTGCAACCGACAAAACAATCGCTGCAGTGACTCCAGACAGGGCTAAAGCAGTTGTCAGGAGGCGCTTGGGATACACCAGGTCAGAAAGCACTATTAATATAGCCGTAGATGCAATTAATATTTCCGGTAATATACTTGTCCAGTTCAAAATGGCTTAACCTCCCCACAGCGATGCCAGCGCAATAATAGCTGGCTGTAGAATTTCGGTAATTATTTTGGGGTAGAGGCCAATGGCAAAAATACCCAGGATAAAAATTGCGCAATATAACTTCTCAAGGCGGGTAACGTCATGTACATGGTTGAAAGTTTCTTTTGGCGATCCAAAGAACACCTTGAGAAGGGCTGTGAGCATATAGGCCGCTGCCAGCAGTATACCGGTCAGTGATATGAGCGTGAAGACGCGTGCAGCATCTGCTTTGCTGGAAAAAGCACCCAAAAACACGTTAATTTCAGCTATAAAACCGCTGGTTCCAGGGACTCCCATAGCTCCTATAGAGCCAATAAAAAATATTCCGGCAAGAACTGGCATCTGGCGGGCAAGGCCGCCCAGTTTTCTGATATGGCGTTCATGCGTATTGTGCATAAGTATTCCAGCAGTTGCAAACAGGAGGCCGGTAATCAGTCCGTGGCTGATTAATTGCAGGCTGGCGCCCAGCAGGCCTACCGCATTCAAAGCAAACAATCCAAGCAAAACAAAACCCATATGGCTGACAGAAGAGTAGGCGATTAGGCGTTTTATGTCTGTTTGCCTTAGCGTGATGGCCCCGCCATAAACAATATTAACGGCTGCAAGGGCAAGAAACAGAGGCGCAAACTCCTGTGCGCTTTCTGGAAACAGTCCCAAGCAAACCCTGAAAATACCATAACCGCCCATCTTGATTAAAGCGCCCGCAAGCATGATGCTGGCTGCGGTTGGTGCATCTGTATGGGCATCAGGCAGCCATGTGTGAAGCGGGAATATGGGCAGCTTGACCGCAAAACCGATTATAAACAGGAAAAATATTGCTGCCAGCGGAAGGATTCCTGAAGCTATTTCTCCCAGATTAGTTTGATATAACTCCGGTATGGAAAAGGTTCCGGTGGTCAGGTAAAGAGCCAGAATGCCGGCCATCATAAAAGCGCTGCCGAAAAGTGTGTAGAGCACATACTTCATGGCTGAGTATTCTTTCCGCCCACTGCCCCAGGTTGCGATAAGGAAATACATGGGTATAACTTCAATTTCCCAGAAAATAAAGAACAAAAGCAGATCAAGAGAAGCAAAAACTCCGATTATGCTTGCCTGAAGCACTAAAAGCCAGGCAAAAAATGCGCGTACTCGAAAATTTAGCTTCCAGGAAACCAGTATCGATATAAAAGCCAGCAAAGTGGTCAATACTATAAGTGTCAGGCTTAAGCCATCAACCCCGATATGGTAATTGGCGTTAATGGCCGGTATCCAGCTGGCAAATTCTTCGAATTGGAAGCCTCCAAGGACTCGGTCGTATTTTCCAAAAAGGTATAGGCTAAGTGAAAAGGGGACGATGGTAGAAAGCATTGCTATATAACGTGTTAAGCGCGCATTCAATCCCGGTATCAATGCGATTAATATAGCACCGGCTACCGGAAGGAATATTATTATTGATAAAATTCCCAATTTTACCCCTTTCTTTAGTTAACCAGTATTACCATCAATGCAAGTGCAGCAACCCCGATCATGAAGGCCATCGCGTATGTCTGCAGGTTGCCATTTTGCACCAGCCGCAATATTTTGCTGGAATTTAGATTAAGTCTGGCAACGTCATCGACTGTACCATCGACAACTTTTGAATCGAACTTGTTAAAAAGGTTGAAAAGCCCTGAGTTTAGAAGCTTGTTTCCCAGATATTTTTCGTATAGCTCATCGATCCAGTATTTGTGAAAAACAATAGTGTAGAAAAAACCAAATCTACGGGCAATCTTGCGAGATGAAATCCAGCGTCTCTGGTAAATGGCATAGGCAAGGAATATTCCGCTGCCAGCTATCAGGAGAGAAGCCCATGCCAGCGGGTGGCCAAGAACACCAAAGATGCCGTAAATCCAGCTGTGTGTATGATCGTCACCAAGTAGCTTCAAAAAGCCACCAGTAGCATTGAAGTAGCCTGCGGATATCGCCAGTATTGCCAGCAACGACATCGGTATTACCATGACCTTGCCGGATTCATGTGGCTTGAATCGGCTCTGGACCTGGCCGCCGAAAGTCATAAATACAGCACGGAAAATGTACAATGCGGTCAAGAAAGCGGCAATAATTGCAAGGACGAATAGCAGTGGGTGATTATTAAAGGCACTTAGAAGAATTTCTTCCTTGGAAAAAAAGCCGGCCATGGGCCAGATTCCTGCCAGGCTGAGAGAACCGATAACAAAGGTGGCACATGTCCATGGCATTGGACGGGCAAGTCCTCCCATTTTTCGCATATCAAATGTGCCAGTAGAATGATTAACCGAGCCGGCGCCCATAAATAACAAGGCTTTGAAAAAGGCATGAGTGAAAAGGTGGAAAATAGCAATAGCTACACTGCCCAGCCCAAGAGCTATCATCATAAAGCCAAGCTGGCTTATAGTGGAATAGGCGAGCACTTTTTTAATATCATTCATTGCCAGGGCAATTGTGCCGGCAAAAAGTGCTGTTATGGCGCCAATTACGGCCACAGTAGTCAGAGCTGCTTCGGAATGTTCAAATAATGGGTACATGCGGCCTACCAGGAATACGCCTGCTGCTACCATGGTGGCGGCGTGAATCAGAGCGCTGACAGGTGTAGGTCCTTCCATTGCATCCGGTAGCCAGGTATGCAAAGGGAATTGAGCAGACTTACCCATAGCGCCCATAAATATTCCCAGACAAGCCCAGGTTATTGTAGTGCCGGCTATCACCCCGGAAGCTGCAAGGGAGTGAACCTCACTGATATTAAATGTTCCTGTTGCGTTAAAAATAAGCAAAATGGCAGCCAGAAAACCGAAGTCGCCGATGCGGGTAATAAAGAAAGCTTTTCTGGCAGCACGGGCTGCCGGTGGACGGTGAAACCAGAAGCCGATAAGCTGGTATGAACACAGCCCGACAATTTCCCAGAACATGAACATGATCAATAGATTGTCCGCCATTACCAGGCCAAGCATGGCCATGGTGAACAGTGATATAAAAGCAAAATAGCGGTTAAGGCTTTTTGAGCCGTGCATATAACCAAGCGAATAAATTTGCACCAGCAGACTTATCAGGGTAACTACTACCAGCATGATTGCTGTAAGAGAATCGACAATTAGCCCGACTTGAATATCTATTGCGCCCTCAAGGCTGAGCCAGCTAAAACCGGGTATAAATTTAGTTTCTGCAGTTTGTACAATATTTACAAGCAGCCATGTAGAAAAGAAGAAGGACATTGCTGTTGCAGCGATGGAAACATAACCATTCAGGTTGGATTTGATTTTAAGTGGGCGCATAAGTAAAAGCAGCATCAAGAATGCAGCCAGTGGCAGTGCGGGTATTATCCAGGTTAACATTTCAGGCATACTATTCATTTATATTTACCACTTTAGTAAATCAACCTTTTTAGTATCGATGGTATGACGTTGCCGGTAGAGGGTTAGAATAATGGCCAGGCCAACAGCCACTTCAGCAGCAGCCACTACAATTACAAACACTGCAAACGCCTGACCGGTTAATTCAACTGGTGTAATGAACCTGGAAAATGCTACCAGTGCAATATTGACAGCAACCAGCATTATTTCAATACATATGAGGATTACTACAGCGCTCCTTTTGGTTATGGCACCAAAAAGACCGATGGAGAAAAGCAGTGCTGAAAGTATTAAATATTCTTCTAGCCCGGGTGCCATTTATTTCTCCTTCATAAGCACTATAGCGCCAATAATGGTTGAGAGTAATAGTATTGCTGACATTTGAATTATTAATATAAAGCCCGGGTCCCCGATAAGAATCTGGGCCAGTACCGAAGTGGTGGGTTGGGCTGGTTCTGCGCCTGAGATGGGCCAGGCTGTGGTTAATATGGAAAACACAAGAATAAAAACTATAAGAGCAGAAATAACAAAAGCAGGTGCGCCGAGTCGATTTGAAGGACTGCCCCGGGTAACTTCACGGGTTAACATAATTGACATGATGATAAGAATAGCAACAGCGCCCACGTTTATTATCACCTGAACTGCTGCCAGGAAATCAGCGCTTAAAGTAACAAAAATTCCTGCTGAGGCTAAAAAGCAAACTACAAGCAGCAGTGCGGCCCTGAAGAGGTTTTTTTGCAAGATGACACCTGCACTTGAACCAACCGCTATCAATGCCAGAACCCAAAATGCAATTTGCAGCCCCATTTTATGCCTTCAGTTTCCCTTCTACAAGCAATGTTTGTGCCGGTAAATTATTTTCCATCTCCGGGTGGTGATAGGCGCTGGGTTGTATCTTTTTGTTAACCGTTAGTTCCTCTTTTTCAAGGATAGTTTCTTGCAGCAGGTAGGTTGTTCTTTCATAACCTCGTCCCATGAAAAGTGCGTTAAAGTTGCATGCTTCTAAGCAAAGGCCGCAATAGATACACTTGCCTCCGTCCAGCCGGTAACGTGTAACTTCAAGCTGGCCACATTTCAGGCAGCGGCTGGCTTCTTCCTTTGCTGTGGATTCGTCCCAGCCCAACTCTGCACCATGAAAAGTAGTTGTTCTGGTTTTAATGTCTACCATTGGCAACGGCTGACGCGGGGAGTAAAAAATTGTATTTTTGCCGGTGATTTGTCCGTTATAATCTGATACCAGGGATTCGGATATATCTCCCGTTCCCCCGAGGTACTTATCAATGGATTGGGCTGCCCTGCGGGCGCCGGCAATTCCTTCTATTATAGTTGCTGCGCCGGTAGCACAATCACCTGCAGAAAAGACTCCGGATACGGAGGTCTGCATGTCATCGCCGACCTTGATATTACCCCACTCCTGTTCAAAATTAAAACCTTCCGGAATTACCGGTTTCTGGCCTATGGCGGCAATGACGTTATCTACTTCAAGGATGAACTCGCTGCCTTCAATTGGTTCCGGTCTGCGTCTGCCACTGTCATCAGGAGGGCCAAGGCGCATTTTAAGGCACTCAACTTTTAGAGATTTGTTTTCACTGATAATCTTCGAAGGGTTGGCCAGCAGTCTCATTTTAACCCCTTCGGTTTCGGCGTCCTCAATTTCTTCATGGGCAGCCGGCATTTCAGCCCGGGAGCGCCGGTATACTATACTTACGTCCTTTGCTCCAAGGCGAACTGCAGTGCGGGCGGCATCCATGGCAGTGTTGCCACCGCCAACTACAACAACACGGTCACCTATCTCAACTTTTTGCCCCAGATTAACCGGCCTTAAGAATTCTACACCGCCGAGAACTCTGGGGTCGTCATCACCGGGAACTTTTAAACGGCTGCTACTATGAGCTCCAATGCTTATCAGTACCGCATCAAAGCCGTCTTTAATTAATTGCTCCGGTGATTCGATATAAGTGTTCATCTTAAATATAACGCCCAGTTGTTTAATTTCGTCGATGTCCCGGTCAAGCAGGTGTTTGGGGAGGCGGTAGTCCGGTATGCCGACCCTTACCATACCACCAGGCTGGCTTAGATCGTCAAATACTGTTATCGAATGCCCTCCCTTTCTTGCCAGATAGTATGCAGCCGTCAAACCTGCTGGCCCGGCTCCGATAATGGCTACTTTTTTGCCACTGGGGGTGGCATTTTTGGCATTTGATTTCCATAAGCCCTTATCATTGTCTACGGCATATCTTTTTAACATGCGTATCGCAACAGGTTCGTCAAGATCTCCGCGGGTGCATTTTGATTCACACGGATGAGCACAAACGTAAGCACAGACTACCGGGAAAGGAATTCTTTCCCGTACCACCGCAACTGCTTCGCTAGCTTTGCCCTCTTCAAGCAGGCTTACATAGCGTGCCGCATCAACGTTTGCCGGACAGGCACTGGTGCAGGGAGCCGGTAATTCTTCTGACCTGTTTCCTGAAACCTCTATTTGAATGCATTCATGAGGGCAACTGTCCTGGCAGAGCAGGCAGCCGGAACAATTGTCTGGTGACCAGCCCAGCTCGGTACCGCGTATACGCCTGGATACGTTAAGACGTTCTTCCGGATACCTTAGGGTAACCGGTTTTTTTGCCAGGTGGCTAAGGGTAATAGCCATGCCCCTGGTAATGCCTTCACCAAAACGACTAAACGGCAACTGCTTTGCCTCCCGGTTTAAAAAGCTTGGACCAGAAAAGTATGTATGCAACAAGTATGGCGAGATTGGTAAGGCCCATCAGCCAGGCTGGTGTTTCGGGCCACAGTGCCACAAAGATGCTGGTAACAAAAATGTTTAATATGGCAAGCGGCAGTAAAAATTTCCAGGCAAAACCCATAACCTGGTCAATGCGCAGTCTTGGCAATGTGGACCTTATCCAGACAATAAAACAAAAGACGATACCAATTTTTAAAAGCAGCCAGACAATGGGCGGCAACCAGGGCCCCTGCCATCCACCCAGAAAAATTGTGGCTGCCAGGGTTGAAAGCACGATAGCTTCGCAATATTCAGTCAGGTAAAATGTGGCAAATTTCATTCCGGAGTATTCGATATTGTAGCCGGCAACGAGTTCTGAATCAGCTTCGAGAAGGTCAAAAGGAGTACGATTTATTTCGGCCAGGCTGGCGATAAAAAATATGAAAAAGCCTGCAGGTTGTAAAACAATAAAAGGAACCGTTTGAGTTTTGACGATATCATTCAATGAGAGAGATCCGGCGATGATCACTACACCTACCATTGAAAGTATCAGAGGCATTTCATAACTAACCAGCTGGGCTACAGTGCGCATGGCACTCAAAATGGAATACTTGTTGTACGATGCCCAGCCTGCCATAAAGACGCCCAGGGCGGTGATTGAACTTATAGCTATCACAAAAAGGATGCCAATATTCAAGTCGGCAAGCAGGGCGCCATCAGCAACCGGTACTACGGCGAGCATAAGTACGACCGGAGTAAAAGCAACGATTGGTGCAATCCAGAAAATCAGTTTATCGGCCCGGCTGGGAACAATATCTTCCTTGGTAAGGATTTTAATTACATCAGCAACGGATTGCAGTAAACCAAGCGGGCCGGCACGATTCGGGCCAAGGCGGCGCTGGAATCTGCCAACCAGCCTGCGTTCTAGCCAGATGAAAATAATGACGCTGCCAAGAAGCAGGGAAATAATACCAATACCAAAAATAAGCAGGTGTATCCAAAACCCAAATTGCCAGTCTGACCAGGGCAGGTTGGGGCTAATGGCAGCTCCTACCGTAATAAGCTCTGGCATTACCGGTCGACCTCCCCAACACAAATATCAATACTGCCGAAAATGATTATTGCATCTGCTATCTTCCATCCGGTGAGCATCTTCCTCAAGGCGGTGAGGTTAAGCAGGGAAGGGGCTCTTATGTGCAGGCGGTAAGGTTTATCAGAGCCGTCTGATATAACATGAAAGCCCAGTTCACCTTTATTGCTTTCGATGTGGCTGTAAACTTCACCTTCAGGTGGACGGAAACGTAATGGTACCGGATTAAGCACCTTGCCCTTTGGTATGCCGGCAACGGCCTGTTCAAGTATTCTGATGCTCTGGCGTAGTTCTTCTACTCTGACCCGATAACGGTCGTAACAATCACCAACAGTACCGGTTGGTATATCAAAATCAAATCTGTCATATATGGAATATGGATCGGCTTTGCGTATATCCCATTCAATGCCGGATGCCCTTAGCACAGGCCCGGAGGCTGAAGAGTTTATGGCCATATCCGGGCTCAAAATACCAACTTTTTTACTTCTGGCAAGAACAATTTCATTTTCTTTTAGAAGGCGCTCATATTTATCGATTTCAGCAGGCATCTCTTTAAGAAATGTGTTAAGGGCAGGTAGAAACTCATCTGGCAGGTCATGACTGACTCCACCAAATCGCATGTAATTAAAAAGAAGCCTCTGGCCGCTTACCATCTCCAGCAAATCGGTTAACTTTTCCTTTTGTATAAACATGTAGAAAAATGGAGTAAAGAAAGTGCCCATGTCATTGAAAAAAGAACCAATTCCTAAAAGGTGGCTTATAATGCGCTGGATTTCAGACATTATAACGCGGATATATTCTGCGCGTTCAGGTACTTCTATACCGGCCAGTTTTTCTACTGCTGTAACATAGGCAAGGTTGTTATTCATTGAGGCTACGTAATCCAGTCTATCGGTAAGAGGGATAAACTGGCGGTAGCTTTTCTGCTCGGCCAGCTTTTCAATGCCACGGTGGAGATAGCCGAAAACCGGTTCGATGTCGGTGATTACTTCTCCATCTACGAGTGCTCGCATTCTGAACACTCCATGAGTGCTGGGGTGGATTGGGCCCAGATTTAATAAAATAGGTTCAGTTTTAATTGCCATTAGAAAAATCCTTGCGCAGCGGATGACCATGGAATCCTTCCCATAGAAATATGCGCTTCATGTTGGGGTGTCCGCTAAAAGTTATGCCAAGCAGGTCGTAGATCTCCCGTTCCTGCAATTCTGCACCAATCCAGATGCCGGTAAGTGAAGGCATGGCAGGGTTTGATTTGTTTTCCAGGCGAACTTTTAAGGTGAATCTTTTGTTATTATCAAGTGAGTAAAAGAGGTAAGATACTTCAAGGTAGTCGATGTAGTCGGTGCCTGTAATTGACACCAGATAATCCAATTTAAGGTTTTTATTGTTTTTGACACATAAAGCTATATCCAGAATCTTTTCAGCCTGAACGAGAATACCTTCACTTTCAACTGATTTAACGGCGCCTTTGAGTTCTTTATCCAGTGCACCGACGACTTCTTCTCCCGTAATTGCAACAGTCATTTATTAAGTTACCCCTGCAAGAAGCTTCTTTTTTCGACTTTTTTCCTTAATAGTTCAATGCCGGCCAGCAGCGCTTCGGGTCTTGGCGGGCAGCCGGGAATGTAAACATCAATGGGGAGGATGCGGTTATAACCGGGTACAACAGAATAAGAATCAGCAAAAATTCCCCCGGTTATGCCACATGCGCCCATGGCAATGACCCATTTTGGTTCTGCCATTTGTTCATAAACCCTTTTAATCTGAGGGGCCATTTTCCAGGTCAGCGTACCGGCGGTTATAATTAAATCTGCATGCCTTGGAGAGCTGCGCAACACTTCCATGCCAAAACGGGCAATATCAAAGCGTGAAGAAGAAAGGCTGATAAACTCAAAAGTACAACATGCGGTAAAAGCCGTTTCAGTCCACAGTGAAGATTTACGCCCCCAGTTTAAGACGTTGTCGACTGTGGTGAGAAAAATATTACGCTTGAGGTCTTCTGAGAGCCATCCAGAAGGCTCGGTTACCGGTTTGGTAGATGAACTCCTCAGCTCTTTTATAAGATTACCTTCGTGCCGGTCAATATCAAGGCTGGTTGAATCAGTCCTTATTTCCATTCAAGCGCCCCTTTTCGCCAGGCATAAATGTATCCAACGGCAAGTATTCCAATAAAACTAAATATAACACCCAGGCTGGAGCTTCCCAGGTTTTTTAATTCCACAGCCCATGGATATAAAAATATAACCGTTATATCCAGAGTTATCAGGAGTAAAGCATAGAAGTAATAACGGATCTTGAACTGTACCCAGGTTTCTCCAATTGTTTCGAGGCCGCACTCATAAGGTTCATATTTGACCTCACTTGGTTTACTGGGCACTATGCCAATCTTTTTAAGTGCCTGCGGAATTAGCACCAGGGTAGTTGCAAATCCCATGACAATTAAAATAAAAAGGGCTATTAAACTGAATTCTGAGAGCATTTGTCCCCCTTGCCCAGAGGTATTTTAGCTTCAGGTTAGGAAAGGTGCGCCAGTATATCACTTTTACCTGATTGGTTTCAAATTGTTTAAAACCATTAGTTTGAAGCTGAAGAGTAGTTTGCGCCTCTTGTATTACCTGTGATTAAGTTTTATAGTAAAATAAAAGATATTTTAAGAGGAGTTTTAGGTGGTTGACAACCAGAGCATTTAGTTCTAGACTTCAAAAAGAAAATTCTGGAGGTTCAGCATGAAACTGATTGTCATAGGAGTGGGGCAATGTGGCGGGCGGATTGCTGATGAGTTTGCCCGTGTACAGGCGCGAGCTATGGAGTTCCGCCGCCTTGAAATAATTCTTGATACTTTTGCTGTAAATACAGATGCTGCTGATATGGCTTCAATAAGAAGCATCCGCAACGATTACCAGCACAAAATTCTTGCCGGTGCGGGAAAAACTCGCGGCCATGGTGTAGCCAAAATCAGTGAAATGGGTGCAGAGATTATCCGTGATGATTCCGATAAGATAATAGACGCCATGCGCTCTACCTCCAGTTTTTATGAATCCGATGCTTTTCTGGTTGTAGCTGGCACTGCCGGGGGAACGGGTGGTGGTGGAACTCCTGTAATTTGCCAGGAATTAAAAAAGCGCTTCGATAAACCAGTTTATTCGATGCTGGTATTGCCATTTGAGCATGAAGAGAATACTGAAGAGCGCACAATATACAATTCTGCCCTTTGCCTGAAAGCTACCAGTTCGGTTGCCGATGCAGTTTTTTTGGTAGACAATCAACGATATGTTAGAAAAGATTACTCTTTAAAGGGGAATATCTCCGGAATAAACCGGCTTGTTACAGAGCCCTTTTTAAACCCTCTGTCAGCAGGGGAGGAAAAGCGCAAGGGCAATATCGGCGCACGGTTGCTGGATGCAGGTGACATTATCCAGACTCTTGAAGGATGGTCTGCAATCAGCAATGGCGTTATAAAAATACCCTTTATACCAATGCCCTGGGATTATGGCTCCAATTTCAGGAAAAAAGGAGGTTCGGTGCAACGTGGGCTTGAAGCTATGGATCAGGCATTAAGTGAAATGAGCATCGATTTCAACCCAAATGAAGCTTATAATGCTTTGTTTTTGATTTCAGCTCCCCATAGGGAGTTAAGTATGGAGCTTGTTAAAGAACTCGGGGACCACCTTAGGAATTATGCTTCACAGGCAATAATAAGAAATGGCGATTATCCACGCAACAAGGCTTCCATTGACATTACGGTTATGTTGTCTAAAATAGCAAGCGTACCGCGTGTAACGCAGATATACAACAAAGCCAGTGCATTACCAGAGGTTCAACAAAGAAGAACGGCCGACAAGAAAACCAAGGCCGATTTGACTGAAGAAGCCGGCAGAGACGTTCCATCTTTAATATAGTATTCTTGCCTGCTTGAGTGTTTTAGGTTAGAATTGTACTGTAAATGACCTGCCTGATTGATAATTATCATCGGCGCATAAGTTACATGCGCATTTCAGTGACGGACCACTGTAATTTGCGGTGCATTTATTGTACCGCAAATCAGGTTCCACGTTTAACGCATGATGATATTTTGCGTTATGAAGAAATCGAGCGAATAATTCGGGTGTCGGCTGGTCTTGGCATAGACAGCCTCAGGCTCACCGGGGGTGAGCCATTGATGAGGCCTCATCTGGTAAACCTGGTCGAAATGCTTAAAAAAATTGAAGGCATAAGAGATATATCCATGACCACCAATGCCATAACCCTGGAAAAACATGCCAAAGCCTTGAAAAGTGCCGGTCTAGACCGGGTGAATATAAGCCTTGATAGTTTAGATGAAGATAAATTTAAACACATGACCGGGGTTGGTAATTTGAGTCATGCACTGAGTGGCATTGAAGCTGCACGGAATGCCGGGCTTAACCCGGTGAAGATTAACACCGTGGTCCTTGGCGGTGTAAATGATAATGAAATACTAGATTTTGCATATAAAACATTAAACGATGGTTGGCATGTAAGGTTTATCGAATACATGCCGTTTGCTTGTGAAGGTGAAAAAAATAAAGTATTTTCTGAAAATCAGACGGTTTCAGATAAATATATCAAAGCTCTAATTTCAGAAAAAATTGGAAACCTGGAGGCTGTTTTGCCTTCTGCAGGAAATGGTCCGGCAAAATATTATCGCCTGGCAGGTGCAGAGGGGACAATTGGTTTTATAGGAGCGGTTACCGATTGTTTTTGTCAGGAGTGCAACCGTATGAGGTTGACTGCTGATGGTGGATTGAGGCCATGTTTGCTTGAAGATGGCGAGGTAGATATAAAGACACCGCTTAGAAGCGGCATTTCTGATGACGAGCTTAAGAATTTAATTTCAAGTGCTGCAGCATTAAAATATGAAAAACACCGCTTGAGTGAGAAAGTATTACCATCAGGCCGGCAGATGTGGCAGATCGGGGGTTAGATAATGAGTGAGTTGACCCATTTGAACGCCAGGGGCGAAGCCCATATGGTAGACGTTTCACCTAAAGAAGAAACTGTTCGGGAGGCAGTTGCCACTGCCAGGGTAAAAATGCTACCGGAAACACTGGCACTTGTAAAGAAGCAGCAGCTAAAAAAAGGGGACGTGCTTTCTGCAGCCCGGTTGGCCGGAATAATGGCCGCCAAGCGGACCCCTGAATTGATTCCTCTTTGTCATAACCTTCTTCTGGACCAGGTGAGTGTCGATTTTGAATTTTTGGGTGATGATTCAATATTTATCACAGCCCGTGTGATTTGCACCGGAAGGACCGGGGTGGAAATGGAAGCTATGACCGCGGCAACAGTTTCATCACTTACTATCTACGATATGTGCAAGGCTGTTGACAGAGGCATTATTATTCAGGATGTTTGCCTTGAAAGTAAATCAGGCGGTAAAAGCGGCGCCTTTGTCAGGGGAGAAGGAAAATAATCATGGCAGAAGTTGTTGCAGTATGTACCAGCCAAAATAAAGGTGAAAAAAAGAGCAATGTAGGGTCGGCAAACCTGGTGGCCGATTTTGGGATTCAGGGCGATGGGCATGCTACCGGAGAAAGTAACCGGCAGGTCAGCTTACTGTCTATCTCAAGTATCGAAAAAATGAAAGCACTGGGTTTAAAAATAAAACCCGGGGACTTTGCTGAAAATATAACTGTTAAAGGCATGGATGTTTTTGAGTTGCCCATTGGTTCAAAGCTCGGTATAGGCAACCAGGTTGTTCTTGAAATTACTCAAATTGGCAAAGAATGCCATGATCGCTGTGCCATTTTTAAGCAGGTTGGTACCTGTATAATGCCATCTCAGGGCGTTTTTGCAAAGGTGGTCAAGGGCGGTTTGGTTTGTTCCGGTGATGGAGTGAAGAGGCTCTAAAAAAGAGTAACTTCAACCGTATCGTTCTGTCTTGCAGCAGAATTCTCATTAAGGGTTATATAGCCATCGGCGTGTGCTGTAGCGGTTATTGCGCCGGACTCCTTACCTACTGGTATGGCCTGATCGTTAACCAGCTTTACAGGTATGAATTGTTTCCGGTGGTTGGAAGGAATGTTATCACCAGCTTTTGCTTTCACTTTATTGTGCCCTGTCCCAGGCAGGCGAGACATTTTTCTAAGAGCGGGTTTTAGCAGGAGGTAAGCAACAATAATGCAGGAGGTAGGGTAACCCGGCAGAGCCAGTACCGGTTTATTCTGGATGCGGGCAAAAAGGGTGGGTTTACCTGGCTTGATATTCAATCCATAAAATAAAACATCACCCATTTTTGATAATAGTTCAAACATGTAATCTCTTTCACCAACAGAAGAACCTCCAGAGATTACAACCATGTCAGCCTCGAGAGCTTTTGCAAGGCAGGCTTCAAGGCATAATATTGAATCGCTGGTTGCGGCGTATAAATATGGAGAACCCATATTTTGTTTAATCAATGCCATCAGCGTAGTGGAATTAACGTCGTATATTTGACCGTACCTCAAAGAACAGCCTGGCTGGGCCAGCTCGTCCCCGGTAGTCATTACCGCAATTCTGGGTTTTTTAAAAACTTTTACATGATCCAGGCCTTGTGAAGACAGGGCTCCCATTTGAGCTGGGGCCAACCTGGTGTATTTATTAAGAAACAGCTCTTCTTTACGGATATCTTCACCAGCAAGCGCGATATTTTCTTTGCTGGAAACGGGTTTTAGAACCGACACTGATTCAAGTTCCGGCAGGCTGTCTTCCACTCTCAAAACAGCATCTGCGCTTGATGGAACCTTTGCACCTGTTGCGATATAGACGCACTCGCCCGGTTTTATGTTGGGGTTTTGTGTGGCGCCGGCAAATACTGAGCCAGCCAGTTTTAATTTGACCGGGTTATTTGCAGATGCTTTCAGAGTATCATCTGATTTCAATGCGTAACCATCCATTGCTGCCCGGTCGAACGGCGGAACGTTTATAAGGGCAAAGAGGTTTTCCGCCAGAATCCTTTCGGAGCTTTCCAGCAGGGGAACAGATTCTGTTTTGTCAACAGCCTTTATATTGTCCAGGACCAAATTACAGGCTGATTCAAATGGAGTGAGACCTTCCAGCCATTTCAACGTGTTGCTTCCCGGACCATGTGACCCAGCTCGGGCAAGATTATTTTTTCCATAGCAAGTTTAACTGCTTTAAGTGAGCCAGGCAGGCATATAACAATTTTTCCACAATAAACTCCGGCCTGCGCCCGGCTCATAATACAACCGGTGCCTATTTCCTGATAGCTTAAAGATCGGAACAATTCTCCAAAGCCTTCCATCTTTTTTTCAAAAAGAGGAGACACAGTTTCAATGGTAATATCACGTTTACTCAATCCCGTGCCGCCGCTGGCAATTACAGCCTGTAATTGTGGGTCACTTGTAAAAGCATTTATTGCATTAATAATGCTTTCCCCTTCGTTTTTAATCAGATTGAATCCGGCTAATTGGTGGCCGTTTTCTTCCAGGAGCCGGCATATGAGCTTGCCGGACTCATCACTTGACATGCTTCTGGTGTCTGATATTATAAGTATACCGGCTTTAATGTTTACTGGCGATAAATTTTTGTGCTCGTGATAACCCATAGACCACCTCTCCGCGTAATTATAACTTACCGTTATTCGGGTGCCAAGTTTGGTAGATAGGCCTTGCATTTTATCTTTTTTAAAGTATATTATAATTAGGAAACAAGGAGGTACGGCTTTGTATAAAAGAATGCTGGTACCGCTGGACGGCTCTAATCTGGCTGAGGTACTTGTGGATTATGCAAAAAAACTGGCTTCAGTAATGGGCGTTGAAGCCATAATGTTTAACGTTCTTTCTCCCGAAGAAAAGGCTATGTTGCCCATGCATCAGGCTTATGTAGAAAGGGCTGCTGAAAAAATTATTTCTGGAGCTCAGAATAAGCCTGTAAAAGCCTGGGGTCAGGTGGCAATTGGGAGTCCAGTTGATGAAATAAAAAAGCACGCCAAAAAACATAATGCAGATTTTGTTCTTATGGCTACACATGGACGCAGTGGTTTTTCGCGCATCGTGATCGGCAGTGTTGCAGACTCGCTTTTAAGGGAATCAAAGCTACCCGTCTGGTTAATAAGGTCTGGAATTTCTGAAAAGAGAGTAAAAGACACTTCTCCTGAAGGTCGTTTAGCCTTGCTTCTTGATGGCACAAAGAGGGCTGAAGCTTCGATTCCACATGTAGAAATGTTATCCCGGCAATTCGGTGCAGAATTAACGGAAGTAGAGCTTATCAGTGTTTGTCAAAACCCGGAAATAACCTCAGATTACCCTGCCAGCATGCCATTGAGCTGGGATGAATATGTTGCCAGTGAAAAGGAAAAATGCAGGCGAAATACTGGAAAATATCTAAAAGAAGTAGCTGATCGGTTGATGGAAAGCGGCATTCAGGTCAGGTATGAGGCCTTGATGGGCGACCCGGCAGTAGAAATTATTGATCATATTAAACGTTCCAATTTTAGTCTTATCGTTATGGCTACACATGCACGTAGTGGTTTCAGTCGCTGGGCTTTTGGGAGTGTAGCCGAGAAAGTAATTAAAGGGGTTACTACACCGGTATTTCTGGTGAGATCGAAATAACTGCCCCGCCTTTTTTGAAACGGGGCTCTTTTACGCTTCAAATCTAGGGCTAGATTTATCCATTGCCTGTACCATATGTGCATTTTACATAGCAATATATTGACAGGCAAGGTATAATAGTACTTTAGTTAATAAAAAGCAGTACTGTAGTTTATGGATAAACTTGATAAGCGACGTTCAAGCCTTGAAATCATTGCCGATATGCTTCGTATGGGTGAAGCCGGCAAGACAGAGATCATGTACAGTGTCAACATGAGCTACTTCCAGCTCCAAAAATACCTTAATTTCCTGCTTGAAAGAGGCTTGATTGATAAGGTAGCATTGGGTAACCCTTCGGTTACATACAGAGTTACCAAAAAAGGGTTAAAAGTTTTAAGAGACATAGATAATGTCCTGGAAGCATTAGAAATCAAGGATGCCGGAGCGCCTTAAGAAGGAGTTATTATGAGCGATAAACGAATGCTTATTCTTTCCGAAGAAGTTGTCAGGAAAATTAATGAAAACCGTGGTGACCTTTCGCAGGGAGAATTTATTGAATTTCTGATTGAAAGCCATTTTAGAGAGCAGGGTAAAGGCACCGGAGCGGTTGATAAGCATGAAGTTGAAAGCCTTAAAAAATTATTGCAAGAGCTAAATGCTAAACTTGAGGTCATTGAAAAGCAAGCTGCCACCAGGGAGGAGGTTCAGGCTTTTCAGGAAGATACACGTAAATTACTGAAAAGTTTTCTGGACTTCTTCGTAGGTTATGGCCTGGAACTGGGTAAACATTCATTAAGCGGTGATCTTCAGGAGCTTTCTTCCTCACTTGAAAAAGCAGAAGAGGGTGATGAAGAAAACCAGGTAAAAATCAAGTGGAAAAAGCAGTAATTAAACTTTGATAATCGCTGCAGACCCCTTCGCAGGTGCGAGGGGGTTTATTTTTATATAACCCGGTAGAACATTGTTCTAGTATATAAAACCTTCCCTTGTCATGTTTCATATGTCATATTTGGATAAGGGGAGTTTAAATTTGCTTTTTGTATTCACAGGCATTGCTGGCTTTGTTGTAATTCACCTGTTTGATCTGGTTGCATTAAAAAGAATCAGGTTTATAAAACCCGTTACCTGGATTATCGGTGTATTATTGCTAATATTTGCTACGGGCAGTATTGCAATAACAGCCACTCCTTATTCATGGCCGGACTGGGTTATTGTACCCGGACTTGTATTGTTAATCACATCAATTGCATCAATTGTATATACGCTTTTTGTAAATCTCCCATTTTCGGATACATATATTCAAGCTGGAATAAAAGATCAACTGGTAACCAGTGGCCTGTACGGTTTGGTCCGTCATCCCGGGCTTTATCCGTTTGCGGGCCTGGTATTGGCACTGGTTTTGATTTTTCCCTCAACGCTTATGATAGCGGCAGCAATCATCTGGTTAATAACCGATATAGCTTTGATAGTGTTTCAGGACAGGGTTGTCTTTCCGCGTATGTTTTCAGAGTATAAGCATTATCAGAGTCGGGTGCCAATGCTCGTACCTGCAATGCTAATTAAAGAAGGTTTTTGTAAAAAACTTGTGTCGCTTAGACAAGAAAATAATAAACCATATGGGAGGAATAACACCATGAGTAAAAATGTAGACCTGTTTAAAAAGGGAAAAAATGAAGAATTGTGGCAAAGATGTTGCGGCTTTATTGATTTGGGGATAGAAGATTTCATGCGGGTGCAGAGACGGCTTCTGCTGGAGCAGCTTCAATTGTTAAAAAAGTGTGAATTAGGCAGAAAAGTAATGAAGGGCGCAGAGCCGGAAACAGTAGATGAATTCAAGCACCTGGTGCCT
>PUOQ01000043.1 GCA_003552785.1 Dehalococcoidia bacterium | reverse complement strand
CTCCGCCATTACCTCTCCAGCCATACTTTGTTTAATGGCACAACTCCCAGCGGCCCAACCTCGTAACCCTGAACATGCGGGTTTATCAGCACCTGGTCCATGCCAAAATAAAGTGGAATAAGGGCTACATCATCCATCAGCACTTCTTCTGCCTGGCGGTACAACTCAAAACTTGCTTCAAGGTCTTGTTCCTGCCCTGCTTCCCGAATCAGCTTCTCGAACTTGGTGTTGTAATACTGCCCTGTATTATTGGTGGAGTCCTTTGAAAAAAGTATCTCCAAAAAGTTCTGCGGGTGCGGATAATCAGCCACCCAGCCGTAGTAAAACATTTCGTCCTTTTCTTCTTCCAGGTTATAGTAAAAGTCGTTGGGCTCAATCTGCCTTATGGTTATATCCAGGCCCAGGTGTTCCTGCCACTGGTAGCAAACAGCCTGCAGCTCCCGGGAAACAAATCCTCCATAACCGGCAGTGGTTATGGTAACCGGCGGCAGCCCTTCAACAGAACCGTACCTGGATTCTTCTATTAGTTCTTTTGCGGCCCGGGGGTCGAAGGAAATGTCTTCGAGATTGTCGTTGAAACCGGGCATCCCCGGCGGCAATACACCCCCCGCCTTCTTTACTGTTTCCTTGAAGACAAGCTGGATCAACCTGTCTTTGTCAATAGCACGGGCCAGTGCCTGCCGTACAAGCGGATCATCGAAAGGTTCGGTGGTAAAGTCAAAGCCAATATACATCAGGCTTAATTTAGTGGTTTCAACCAGATCCTGGTAAAACACGTTTCTCTCATCCCGGACTTTGTCTATATAGGAAACACCAACGCTGGCAACGTCAATCTGCCCCTTCTCGTATAACTCCATTACAACACCCGCCCACAGGTGGTAAACCACCTTTTCCAGATCGGCTACAGTGCCGTAATACCGGTCGTTGCGCTCCAGCTCTAACCGGCTGCCTTCACGCCAGCTTGCCAGCCTGAAAGGGCCGGTGCCATTAATATCCGACCGCCACCAGTCCGAACCCACAGCAGTTTGGGTATCAACGGCAAACGCAGTGGGGTAGGTAAGCTTATACAAGAAATAGCTTTTCGGCTCCTCGATGGTAACCTCGAGGGTGTGCTCATCAACCACCCTGACTCCGTTAATTGTTTCTGCATCTCCGGAAATAACCTCGGATGCGCCCTGTATGTCCCCAAGGTATAAAGGCGCCGTCTGCGAACCGGTGTCCGGGTGGCAGGCCCTTTCCCACGAATCTTTGAAGTCCTGAGCATTCAACTCTTTGCCATCATGAAAATAAACATCCGGGTTAAGATAGAACGTATAGACAAGCCCGCATTCGCTTATATCCCAGCCGGTGGCAATATCCGGCACCACCTCGAGGTTGCTGTCCAGTTTAACCAGCCCGCTGAATATCTGTATGATGTATTCATGAGAGGTTGCATCCCCGCTTAGTGCCGGGTCCAGCGTATGAGGGTCAACCCCGTAGAGATTGAGCGCGTTGCGGTCTGCCGGGGATTTATCCGCAGGCGGAGGCAAGATGTATACAGCGATAACGCTGGCAAGCACCAGCAGGGTAAATACTATATAGATTATCTTTTTCATTTTATGCCCCGCCTGTCTCTTGCACGGGCAATTAACGGGATGCAAACCATACCCGACATTAGCAGTATTAATATAACGGGGTCAATTCCGGCCGCCTCAGCAGAGGCAACGCCGTATTTACTTTTTATGTACTCCTGCCACTCATCATCCAGGCCGTTGATATCAAAACCATAGACGCTCATGAATGCATCGTCATAGGTGCTGCCCTGACGAAATGTTTCCAAAAGCCGGCTCATTTTTTCAGAGCCGTATTCTTCAATAAGGTATCTGACCAAGCTGTAGCTTTGGGCATAAGATAAATGCGTGGTAGCGGTATCGGTTGAAAAAGGGCTGGCCAGGCTTTGAACAGATATAAGGGAATTATCAATCACCGCCTGCTTGAGACGGGCCTCGGAATAGCTTTCAAGCTCGCCTTCGGCATATTTGGATATACCTTCATTAAGCCATACCGGAATTGTGTTGTAAGGGTTATGGGTCATCTGGTGGGTAACCAGGTGAGCCAGCTCATGCACCATCGCCCGTTTGCCCCAGTCCATATCCCCCGGCCCCATGCCAATGGCTACAACACCATAACCGGTAAACGCAAGCGCCCCGGCCCAGTCCTGGACATAGAGCATTGCCCTTCTAAGATCCTGGGAGCTTGAATATATGTAAATGTCCACCGGCCGGGCAAGGCCGGCTCCGGCATCCTGTTCCAGCTGAACCAGCGATTCCTGGGCTGTTGCCATCACTTCTTCGGCAAACGCCTGGCTGCCATGATACCAGAACAGTGTCAGGTCACCTTGCTCAAGCATTTGCCAGTCGTGACGGTGATCGTCGAAAGTTACTGTTTTCGCCCCGGTAACAAACCTGTTGCCGGTTTCATCCTCAAGCTCCCACCAGTATTCAATTTCAGTACCAGGTGGCGGATTGCCCGTCTTATACATATCCCAGGTCCAGCTGGCACTGGTCCGGCCCGGGGTGAAGTCTGCCCTGGCCTCACTTACTACATTGACGAAACTGTCCCGCTCCACCCTGTAGTTGAGGCGCACGTCGCTTATTTCAGTTTCGCTTTCAAATTCCAGAACAAATATAATATAGCTCGGATATTCGACAGCTACGGTGTTATCCACCACGCTGATTTCCGGCTGTGCAGCAACGGTTCCGAACGGCAGGCCTGCTGCCAGAATAATTAACACTATAGCGCCCGATATTATGCGTTTTATCATCGCGTTTGCTGGCTGTTAATGGCCGACCTCAAATAGGCGTTGATCAACCCGTCCAGATCCCCTTCTAAAACTGCTTCAGGGTTATTGACCTGAAAATCTATACGGTGGTCTTTGACCATTTTATAAGGGTGCAGTATATAGCTTCTTATCTGGTTGCCCCAGGCAGCATAAAGAGTATCCCCCTTTAACTTATCCAGCTTCTCCTGCCGCCTGGCCAGCTCGAAGGTAAGCAGTCTGGCCTTCAGAATTTTAAAGGCAAACTCTTTGTTCATATGCTGGGAGCGCTCACTCTGGCAGGTAACAACGATGCCTGTCGGCAAATGGGTAACCCTGACTGCAGAGCTTACCTTCTGCATATTCTGGCCACCGGGCCCTGAGGAGCGAAAAGTATCTATCTTTAAATCATCTGATGATAATTGGATATCTATGTCTCCTTCCTCAGCTTCCGGCATAACCTCCACCATGGCAAAAGAAGTATGCCGGCCGTGGTCAAAGTCAAAAGGAGAAAGCCTGACCAGGCGATGAACGCCATGCTCCGACTTGAGGTAACCATAAGCCAGTCTGCCTGTTACCTCAACAGTGGCACTTTTTATACCGGCCTCATCCCCCGGTGATATATCGAGAATTTCAGTTTTAAAACCACGCCCTTCCGCCCAGCGAATGTACATACGCATCAGCATTCCGGCCCAATCCTGAGATTCTGTGCCTCCGGCACCGGCATGCAATGATAGAACTGCTGAATGTGTATCGTACTGCCCGGAAAAAGAAAGTTCAAACTCCAGCTTTTCAACATCCTCACGCACCGCTTCAAGCTCACCGGACAGCTCTTCTTCCATCGACGGATGAGCATCGACATCTTCCAGATTCAACAGCTCCTCTATCTCTCCCAGACGTTTATTGAGCACCTGAACCCGGTTTACATCCTCGTTTAGTGAGGCCAGTTTTTGCATTGCTTCCTTTGCCCGTACAGTATCATTCCAGAAATCTGGCTCTAGCGACACCTTTTCCAGACGGGATGCTTCTTTGTGCTTCGAATTCCAGTCAAAGCCGCACCCCTGCCCGGGCGACCCGTTCTTTTAAATCCTCCAACTTGCTCTGTAACTCAGACATTCTTACTTATCTCCTTGCCCTTTTTAGCTTATTAATTATACCAGTATTTGCTTCTCCGGCCATTAAATGAGCCTGCCTCAGCGGCTCGGGTAAACGGTATCCGGAGCAAGCCTTCATCACCCACCCGGCAGCATCTTCCAGGCCAATATGGTTGCCCGGCGAAACAAACACCGGGCGCACCCCATCCCTGGTACGCAATACTACACCGATAACCTCTTCTCCATCAACCATGGGGCTTGAGCTACCGGCTTTTACCCCGGGTTGATCATATTTTCCACACAGCAAAGACTTGGCACAACCGATAACAGGAACATCCACCATCAAACCAAAGTGGGCAGCAATTCCCAGGCGCCGTGGATGGGCGATGCCATGGCCATCAACGATTACCAGATCGGGCTTTATTTCCAGCTGCTTCCAGGCAGAAAATTCCAGAGGAAGCTCAATGAAGGATAAAAGACCTGGAATATAGGGAAATTCTACCGGTCCAGCCTCAACCGCCGCATCGACAACCTTTAATCCAGGAAAACTAAGTACGGCCACCGCTGCACAACCTTTACCGGTTCTCCCGCTTACTGAAACATCGACACCGGCTATGAACCCCGGCGAAGCCACTTCACCCCGGGCTTCAACAAGCTTTGCGAGCCGGCGCTGAACGGCTGCTGCTTCGACAAATGAGCAGCCAGACAGATGCATCGGGCTTTCAACCACACCCAAATTATAACCACCTGAAACAGGTATAATCAAACACCGATGTGTAGTAATTATGCCTTGAATTGCTGTTTGTGGTTTATGTAAACCCCTGTTGACAGCACCGCCTGAATGCGGCATAATTAGCACCTGATAAGGAGGGAACGTGGTTAAAATCAGGTTAAGGCGTGTGGGCGCACCTAAAAAGCCCAGCTATAGATTGGTAGTTGCCGACAGCGAGTCTCCCAGGAATGGAGCCTTTATAGAAATTATCGGGTTTTATAACCCTCTAACAGAACCGGAAACATTTAAAGTTGACGAAGAAGCTGCGATAAAATGGCTCAAAACCGGAGCTCAACCAACCGTTACCGCCGCCAGGTTGCTTACCAAGGCCGGCATAATGGATAAGATCAAGTCAGCATAAGGAGTAACCATGAAAGAACTGGTTGAATACATCGCAAAATCACTGGTAAACGCACCCGATGATGTGGTGGTTACTGAGGAAACGAGTGAAGAGGACGGAATCGTTCTAAAACTTCAGGTGGCCGATGAAGATAAGGGTCGCATAATCGGCAAGCAGGGACGCATTGCTCAGGCTATGCGAACTCTAATCAGGGTAAAAGCAGCTAAAGCTGGAACCAAAGCTTCCCTGGAAATCCTCTAAGATCAATCTGCTTTTAATACAAACCTCCCTTTACAGCTCTCACACAGAGTTATAGAGGGGGTTTGTTGTTTTTTAAACGGCTTATTAACTGCAGAATATAAATATTTCTTTGCCAAAATAGTTAAAGCCCGGTTTTTATACCGGGCTTTTGTGATTAAGCCTGCTGTTGCCGCCGGTGGCGGCGCCGCGTAGCAACCTTCAAACGTATCAGAGAGCGCTTCAAAGCTGCTTCTGCCTGAGCGACATCCATGTCGGCAGATTCTTCTTTCATACTCTTTTGCGCCCGTTCCTTAGCATCCTCTGCGCGGGATACATCTATATCTTCAGCCCTCTCGGCAACATCGGCGAGCACGATTACCCTGTCGGGTTTTACCTCAAGATAGCCTCCGCCGATAGCAAGAAACTGCTCCTCTTTGCCTTTGCGGATTATCAATTCACCGATATCAAGAATGGTCATCAGTGGAGTATGATGCGGCAGTATACCCAGCTGCCCTTCAATACCGGGGGCCACCAGCATATCCACTTCTTCTGAAAAGACGGATTCTTCCGGCGTAACAATATCCAGTTTAATTTTCGACATTATTAAGCTCTATTCAGCCAGTTTTTTAGCGGCTTCTACTGCTTCTTCGATAGTACCAACCATATAGAATGCCTGTTCCGGCAGTTCATCATGCTTGCCTTCTAATATTTCTTTAAACCCGCGCACTGTCTCGCTGATGGGAACATATTTCCCTTCGCGCCCGGTGAAAACTTCACCCACATAGAACGGCTGGGTAAGAAAGCGCTGTATTTTGCGAGCCCTGGCTACGGTCAGCTTGTCCTCTTCCGAAAGCTCCTCGATACCCAGAATAGCAATAACATCCTGCAGGTCTTTATACCTCTGAAGAACCTTCTGCACCTCACGGGCTACGTTGTAGTGATCTTCACCAACGTTTTCCGGCGCCAGAATTCGGGAAGTTGAGCCCAGTGGATCAACTGCCGGGTAAAGTGCCTGCTCGGCCAGTGAACGCTCCAGCGCGATGACCGAATCAAGATGGCCGAAAGTAGCCACAACACCCGGGTCGGTATAGTCATCGGCAGGAACATAAATCGCCTGGAAAGAGGTGATTGATCCCTGCTTGGTTGAAGTAATCCTCTCCTGTAACATGCCCATTTCAGTAGCCAGTGTGGGCTGATAACCAACCGCCGAAGGCATTCGCCCCAGCAAGGCTGAAACCTCCATACCGGCCAGTGTATAACGATAGATGTTATCAATAAACAGTAGCACATCCTGCCGGCCTACATCGCGAAAATATTCAGCCATGGTTAGCCCTGTAAGAGCAACGCGCAAGCGCACCGCAGGCAACTCATTCATCTGACCGAATACGAGGCAGGTTTTTTCAATAACACCAGACTCCTGCATCTCATGCCAGAGGTCGTTACCTTCTCTGGAACGTTCTCCTACACCGGCAAATACCGAATATCCACCATGCTCGGTTGCAATATTTCGAATAAGTTCCTGGATAATAACCGTCTTACCAACGCCAGCGCCTCCATAAGCGCCAACTTTCCCCCCCTTGGCAAAGGGTGAAATAAGATCAATCACCTTAATTCCAGTTTCTAATACCTGTAATGTTGCTTGTTGCTCATCAAATGAAGGTGGATCCCTATGAATCGGCCAGTATTCTTCAGCCTTTACTTCACCTTTTTCATCGAGCGGGAGCCCCAAAACATTGAAAATGCGCCCCAGAGTAGATTTACCTACCGGTACCCGAATTGGAGCCCCGGTATCTTTTGCCTCAACACCCCTGGCAAGACCATCAGTGGGCATGAGTGACAGGCACCTGGCCCAGCCATTACCAATGTGCCCCTGAACTTCAAGCGTAATTTTTAAATCGTCAACATTGATTTCTACAGCATTAAAAAGTGATGGCATTTCACCCGGCGGAAATTCTATATCCACCACCGAGCCTATTACCTGTACCACTTTTCCTGTTGCTGTTGATGTTTTTTCTTTTGCCATTTATTATGTCTCCTGTTCCAAAGCCATTTTACCTGCGGTGATATCCAGCAATTCCCGGGTAATAACATCCTGACGCGCCTTGTTATAAGACAGAGTTAAATCTTCTACCAGGTCCTGAGCATTTCCGGTAGCATTGCGCATGGCTACCATGCGAGCTGATTGCTCACTGGCTATGGATTCCAGCATCACCTGGTACACCCTCATCTCAACATACCGGGGGAGAAGTTCGTTCAACACCCGGTTGGCATCAGGTTCATATATATGCTCAACCTCCTGACTGGAAGAAAGCTCTTCTGAAGTACCGGATGAATCGGGCTCGCCCAGCATTTTTGCAAACAGCTCCGGGTCAACCGGCAACAATTTTTCTATTACGGGTTCCTGGTTAACCGTATTTATAAACCGGCTGTAAGCCAGGTAGACCTCATCTACGGCACCACTTGAAAATTCATCCAGTACTATGCGTGAAATTGGCAGAGTATCCAAAAAAGAAGGTCTGTCCCCCATATTGGTAAACTCGGCAGTTATATGCCTGCCGGAACGTTTAAGGAAATCAACGCTTTTCCGGCCTACCGCCACAATTTCTGCAGGGGCAGATTTCTCAAGCAAAAAATACCCCACCTTGCGGTTGAGGTTGCTGATAAGGCCGCCACACATCCCCCTGTCGGGGGATATCATTATCATAGCAATTTTCTTTACATCTTCCCGTTTCTCCAGGAGAGGGTGGATCGCACTCCCTTCCCTTGACTGGGTAGCTTTGGCCAGATCGATAATGACCTGAATCAATTTTTCAGAGTAAGGCCTGCCTGCCAAACCCCGTTCCTGGGCTTTGCGCATTTTGGAAGCAGCCACCATCTCCATGGCTCGTGTGATCTTAGCCGTGTTTTGTACACTGCGAATGCGCCGCTTTATTAAACGAATGTTGGCCAAAAGATGCTCCTGCTACTCCTTTTTCTTCCCGGCTGAAAAAGTCACTTTAAAAGCTTCCAGGGCTTCTTTGAGCTCTTTTTCGATCTCCGGGGTGATTTTACCCTCTTTTACGATGTTTTCACCCAGCTTCGATCGCTCCCTTTCAACAAAATCATAAAAAGAAGACTCAAACTGTTTAACTTCTTCAACGGATATATCATCCAGGTAATTATTGGTTATAGCATAAAAAATCATAACCTGGTGTTCTACTGGAATGGGTTTATACTGGGGTTGCTTTAGTATTTCTGTAATACGCTTACCTTTTTCCAGCTGATTGCGCGTAGCTTTATCAAGATCTGAAGCTCCAAATTGCGCAAAAGCTGCAAGTTCCCTGTACTGGGCCATTTCCAGCTTCAACTTGCCGGCTACCTGTTTCATTGCCTTGATTTGAGCCGCACTACCAACGCGGGACACCGAAAGGCCAACATTAATAGCCGGGCGTATACCGGCGTTAAAAAGATCGGCTTCCATATATATCTGACCATCTGTGATTGAAATCACATTGGTTGGGACATAGGCGGAAACATCTCCTGCCTGTGTTTCAATAATGGGCAAAGCAGTCAGGGATCCGCCGCCATTTTCCTTATTCAATTTAGCAGCCCTTTCTAGCAAACGGCTGTGAAGATAAAACACATCGCCGGGGTATGCTTCACGGCCGGGAGGGCGCCGCAACAGCAGCGACATTTGCCGGTAAGCCCAGGCGTGTTTTGAAAGGTCATCATATACAATCAGAGCTTCCTTGCCCTGTTCCATAAACTCTTCACCAATTGCACAACCGGCATAAGGAGCAAGGTACTGAAGTGCAACCGATTCAGAAGCATTTGCCGCTACCACAATAGTATGCTCCATAGCGCCGTTGGCTTCCAGCTGGGCTACTACTTGAGCTACCCTTGAAGCCTTCTGTCCAATGGCAACGTAAATGCAGGTAAGGTCGCCCTTGGCCTGATTTATAATCGCATCAAGAGCAACTGCGGTCTTGCCGGTTGAACGGTCACCGATAATAAGCTCCCTCTGCCCACGGCCGATGGGAAACATGCTATCAATGGACTTGATTCCGGTCTGCACCGGGGTATCAACCGAT
>PUOQ01000124.1 GCA_003552785.1 Dehalococcoidia bacterium | reverse complement strand
TCTGCGGTGGGTTTATCAACCTCTCTTACCCATGAAGGCCTTTTGAGTTCAGCTTCGGGTGAGGCCATCACTTCATCCAGATCTCGAAACTGAGGGGTAGAAACAGCCGGCATCATTCCGGAAAAGGTGGCTCCGGCACCACCCAGGCCCAGGGCTTTAAGGAAATCCCTCCGGGATAGTGTGCGGTGATACTTTTTCATCATTCACCCCTTTTTCCCCAAAAACAATATAATCTAATGTATGAATAAAATTTTTTATTATTTCATATTTATGCATTTTAAAACCTAATATGCTCATTATAACATATAAGTCAAATAACGAACGTATACCAAACGGCTGCCGGAATAATGCTCCTATCTTCTGGTGCTGCATGCTTCAAGTATCCCTTTCTCCAAAAGTTTTTCAAAGAAAAACGTACCCTGGGCAACCGAAGAAAACCAGCCGGTAAATTCCTGCCGGCTAAATGATCGACGTGAGCGCATATTTTCGATTATCCCGCTCCATTCAAGAGGCATCTGAAAACGTGTCCTGGTCAGCCAGTTATAGCACTGGATCCCATTTCCAGTTTCAATGAGGTCCAGATTTTCATCTGCCAGCCTGAATTGGGTATCTGGCGTAACAATTTTTTCCTGAGAGCCGGCGGGGGGCTTAGCCCCGGTTTCGGGTGCGCGGTTGTTGACCCAGGCGGCAAAAGCCTGGTAGGCATCAATCACCTGGCGCTTTTCACCGTCGGTCATTGCCGGGTCCTTTACCTCAAGATGGTTTAAGCTGAACTGGGACTGGCCGGTGCTTGATGCGTCGCTTTCCGGCCTTAGTCCAAAGCTTTCCGGTTCACGACCCACACGTGATGAACGGGTGGCCTCAAAGGGAAAGTATGAAACATAATTAAAGCAGTCTTTTAAGTTTTCGACTGCTTCCAGGGTGTCGATTGATTCCCGGTACGTGGTGGAAGGGAGGTCGGGAATCAGGTTGATTTTTATACCAAGCCCTGCCTGCCGGGCATTTTGGAGGAAGTTAATATTATCCTTGCGTGTAGCGGCTTTGTCCATAATTTTTAAAACCCTGTCGGTCATGGTTTCCAAGCCGACATTCAGAAACTCGCAACCGGCTTTAGAGGCCTGTTTAAAAATTTCGATGGTGAAACGCCTGTCTACCATCACAAAACTGTGCCACTTTACTTTTAAGCCCTTTTTTAAAATAAGCCGGCTTATTTTATCCGCAAATGCCGGCGGCATGGCCTCGGTTATAACCGAAAAACGGTTGATGCCATGCTGTTTAACCTGGTATTCCATTTCGCCTGTAAATCCTTCAGGGGTGCGCGTCCGGTAAGAAGGGTTGCCCTTGTATATTTCAACATAGTCACAATAGGCGCATTTACCCCAGTAGCAACCCCGTGCCTGAACAATGCCTATTTCCGGTTTGCCGAGGCGGGAAAGAAGGGCTGAATCATAGCGCGCATAAGGCAGTGACTTCAAATCAGGGCCGGCCTCTGGGGGCCTATTGTAAAATTTTCCACCCACCTGGCAACAAACGCCAGGGGTCTGCTGTGGCTGCCAGATGCCATCCTTTAGCTGAATGGCAAGAGATTCAAGCGGGTATTCGCCGTCGGAACGGACTACCGCATCCACCTCTTGATTAGATACAAGAAGGTGCTCTAAATCTGCCTCCTTCATCAGGCTGATTGTGGAACCGCCGAATACAACCTTTATTTCAGGCCTGGTTTGTTTGATGAGGCGGGCTAGAATTAAGGAGGGGCCAAGCTGGGGCCCGACCGGTACAGAAATACCAACCATCGAAATGCTATCCGGAAGGAATTTTACAAAATTGGTGTGCTCGAAAAACTCACGGTATGCCCTGGGTTTGGGCTGATTAAAAAATTGCGGAGAACAAAGTTCACGAAGTGTTGAATCAACACGAAAAGGCTTAACCAGCATGTTTAGAAGATAAGCAGCTTCGGATGAATCTTCGCGGAAAAGGTGCCTGCCACACTCGTCAAACAACCTGTGACCGAAGCGGCCCAGCAGGCGAGCCGAAACAGCAGGCATTGAGGCCGGGCCACTTTCAATGCCAGGGCCAAAATGACCTTTGCCCATATTCTCAAGGCAGTCAGGTTGCAGCATGTACAGAGCAAAGTCTTCATTCAGATCAAACTGCAGAGCGTTTATGCCACGTGCGTAAAGATAACCGGAAAGAACAGCTGTTGATGGATAATAGCACCCGAAGTTGGTTTCCACCAGCGGAGGGAAAACCAGCGCTATTTCTTGGGCAGAGTTATTATAAGGTGGTGGACCTGTCATGTTCGCATCGTGGAGTTCACCCTGTCTATTAACCAGGTTCTGATAATTATACATTCCTGGCGGAGGCGTTCGGGAATCGAACCCGCCCCGGTAAAAATACCGGCACAGCCAGTAAAGACTGTGGTCCCACCAGGGTGCATCCGCCTCCTTTAGAAATTTACTGGCTTCAAGGTTCACAGCCAGTAAAACTAACTATTTTTTATCTTCGGCAGCGGGCTCCTTTTGCTGAAACAGTGCATCGACAACCGGAGCAAGCTTTGAAGGATCAAAGCCCACATCCAGGAAATGAATGTTGCGTTTAACCTCTTCTGCTTCATCCAACGGCTTATCTTCCATGCCAGCATCCTCCTGGGCCGCGGTTGCTGGTGAGAAAATCTCTTTCAAGGCCTGTTCCGGCAAAGGGTGGCGATTGACCACGAAACTGCCCAGCACAGGTTTAAAGAAATCGTAATTTCTTTTAATTTTCTCCAGTTTAGCCCGTTTGTCTCCACTTGCCAGGCCGATACATTCAACGATAATGTCCGGGCGCATAAAACGGCTAAAATCAGCCACCAAACCGATATCCTGCGGCCGTGCACCTTTATATATAACCATGTCGGGCCAATTAAGAATGGGTTTTTGTATATTTCCCAGCTCTCTCAGCTTTATCCATTCCTTTGCCTCGGAGACTTTTTTTGCCGTCCAGCTGGCATCAGCAAGGTCCGCCCCAAACGATACATAAGAATTCATTTTGTTTGAGCGGATTATTAAATCAGCAATAATAAATGAAGGATCCTGTCCTTCATGTCCCAGCAATAATGTTTTAATTTCTTCGGGCTTTTGAACAGCCTTTTCGAAAAACCCCTTTTTTTCGTCCGGCTGTAACTCTTTGCATTCCTCGTGTATCTTATCCCAGGGCAGAGCCAGCGCCCTGTCTGGTGACAGCATATTCGCCAGAGAAATGATAACCCATTTTTCATACCCCGCCTTAAAAGACTTGCCGCAAAAACCACCGACTGCCTGTGCTGCCTGAAATTCGAAACCAGCAGGGTCCAGCTTGCCTTTCAATAAATCAAACAACGGGTCGAACACCGGCCTTGTTAAACCCTTGACCGGGTCTGAGAGCAACCAGTTTAGCACCGAGGGCGTTTTTATTTCATCCAGAGACAAAGTTGTTTTTAATTTCTCAGCTTCACTGTTGTAATTGCTGCTGAGTTCGCATGCCTCATTAAATATGGTGGGCAACTTTTCTTTGACGAAGGCCTCTCTCACTGCATTAAAATGGCGGTAAAACTCATCCCGGTAATCAGCAGGTATGGCCACGACACCCTGAGTAATTTTTATTTGCGGATTATTTGAAACGTAATCCTTGAGATCTGAATATGCTTTTTGCCAGTTGCTTGACACGGCAACCTCCTTATATTTTTCTCTGATGATCTAGAGTACCTTTTTGACAGCTTCGGCTATATAGGGTATCAACTGGGCTATGCGCGTTGCCGGGGTCGGCCTTACCAGTTCGCCCATGTATCGATTGATTTGTGCTGCCTTGAGACTGGCTTCGGCAGGGTCCATGCCGCTGTAAATCAGGGCTGATACAATACCGGTAATGGTATCACCGGTGCCGCCAATGGCTTCAAGGGCAGGTATCAGGGGCTCTTTAACCACTCCCGAAACCTCTCCTTCAACGAAAATATGGTCTACCGCACCCTTTACCAGCAGATACCTGGGTGCGTTACCATGCCGGTAAGCCTCACTGCCCAGCCTGGCGATTTCAACGTCGTCCACCTTGAAGATAAAGTGCTGTACGTATGCCGGGTGGGCTGCGTCGGCATCAGCAATAAAACTGAGCTCGCCCGGGTCGGGGGTAAAAAGATCGAACTTTTTGGCAAGCCCGATGGCCTTGGCATTAAGAAGCGCACCTGCATCGGCAATAAAAAAGGGCCTGGGGTTCATCTTCTCAACTGTTTCTGAGAGCCTGACAAAGGGCTCCTTGGTAGGAAGCAGGTAGTGCAGGGTTAGCACCGAAGGGCTGATATTGGGCAATTCCCGGGTCAGATAGTCAAGAATCTTTATGGTGCCATCCCCCATGCCGGTGTCACCATATGTAACCAGATGCGGCGGCTCGACACCCAGTGTCTGACAGGTAACAGATGCCGATGAAGCCATGGCAGCCGTTCCCAGGGTGACGTATTTTCCTTCCAGGGCATACTCGCCTATGGTGAGCTTTTTCTTTTCATATCTGCACTCCCCCTGTGTAAGGGGCATTCCATCAATGGGTACCGTCCCGGCCAGAACAAGCATTACGACTCCCTCCTTTCCTGCCTGAATATTTCGGCTGCCTTCTGATAGGCATGCTCCATGGTATAGGCACAGATGGTTTTTCCCAGCTGCTTGGGGGTGGGGCCTTCCCCGATAACGGTGTCTGAAAGGCTCAAACTGAGCATGGGAATATCCGGTCAGCCCCCTCCGGAAACATTCACGATAACCCCTGTGCCCTTGCGATAGGTTATCTTCATATTGCCGCAGCGAACCATGGTAAAGCCAACATAATCTGTCACCTTAATAAGCTGAGTGAGATACACCGGAACCAGCTGGGTTCCCTTGGGGAGAAACAGAACATCCATAAAAAGAATGTCATTCTGATCGAGTATGTTTTCAACCGCGTCAACGTCTCCGGCTTCTATCTCAAGAGCCATGTCGCAACCGGTCCGGTACTCGGGGGGCGGTGCTACTTCCCTTGTCTCGTACCCATGATACTCCAGAAAATGCTTGCCGCGCATGGCATAGTAGATATAATCAAAAACAACAAGCGCCTTTTCTTTCTCTTTTTCCTTTGGCAATTACAACCTCCTTAGATAAAAACCTGCCAGCCTGTCACTGAAGCGTCAATCAGGCAAGCCAGCGGAAATCTCCCATCCTTGAAAGAAGTGATATGAACTGAATAATATACCATATATAAAGCATAAGACCGGTTGCTATTATCAGGGCGATGAAAGGCTCCCTGATTTTTCTCCGGCCCTCCATCCAGTAAATGTCAATGGCTTCTTCAGAGCAGGCCTCAATACACCGCCCGCACTTGATGCAGTGTCCGGTTTTCTCCCTGCCCTTTTCCACTTCCTGCGGAGTCATGGCATACATGCGGCAGGCATGTACACAATCCATACACCTGACGCACTTGTCCCGGTCAATTTTCAACCGGAATGGTGTCACTCTGTCTATAAAACTCAGAGCAGTCCCCAGCGGGCAGACAAAGCACCACCAGCGGCGCTTTGTTAAAAGTGGCAGAGCAACCGCAAACACCACCGTTATAGCTATAATTATCCAGAAAGCATTCATGGATTGCAGCCACAACACCGGGTAAAATATGTTGACTACAGCAAAACCGGATACCAGAAAAACAAGCAGCGTAATCAATAATATAACGTAGCGTACAATATTAACCCATGGTTTTAGCCCGGTATAATAATAACTGCCATCCATGGCCTTTTTTCCTTTGAACAGGCCAAGTTGCAGGACCTCTTTGCGCCCGGATGACATTACTTCCGGCAAACCACCCACCGGGCATAGCCAGCCACAGAAGGCACGGCCAAACAGCAGAAGTATTACAGCGTAGGGCAGCATAAAAAGAAAGGAGGCCGCCATGTTCTGCGGAACTGAGGTTTGCCATGTTTTAAACTGAGCCAGGAAATCTGCCCCGCCCCAGAATATCGAGGGTAAAACTATGGGGTGAGGGTACGATATGGTACCCAAGCCCCCTGACCTCGGGAAGTAGTAGCCTGGATTAAACCTGTCGACCCATTTCATAAACTGGTCCGGGCCCCAAAACATTACCATTCCCAAGAGTGAAAGGCTGATTACTGCAAATAGAATTACAAAATAAGGCCTGCGAAACCTTTCTATCCGGCCCGTTTTCAAGATAAGGTAGACCATCAACCCGGCAACAGCTCCCATGGCTATTCCGAGCCAGGCAAAGGGGTTGAAATACCACCAGGCAATAAGAACGCCTGTCAGAATTCCAAAAACCAAAGCTTTTTGCTGGCTTAGCATGCCTATTATTCTCATACCCTGCCACCAATAATATCTATAAATTCACCCACCCTGCCTTGCAAATCTTCATCCGGTAATGCAGCAGATTCTGCCTCAATAAATAGAGACGGCACCGATAAATTCGAATAAAAGGCCTCGCTGATAAGTTCATATTCGCCGGCAACAGGCTGACAATGTTTTGAGCCAAGGTATACGAGGCCGTGAACACGGTAGCGCCGGGCAAGCCTCAGCATCCGGTCTACCCTGCCAGGTGCATCACCCATTAAAACGCAGGGGGCATTATAAAGGTACTGTTCTACCAGGGAATCAAGCGGGTTCTCAAGGACACCGAACACCGGCACCCGCTTCCTGAGCCTCATGGAGGCAGAACAAATATAGTCGGTAACTACGTTGCCCCCTGCCTGCCTTACAATCTCAAGCGCTCCATCCAGGCTTTCATCCGAACCGGCGACCATCAAACGAGGCCTGGAATCCACCGGCAGCTTTGTTTCCCTGGCATGAATAAGACTGGCCTCCAAACTCTCCAGGTCACGCAAAAAATCAGGCCTGTTTATCAAAAAACCGGCACGGTTTATGCGCAAAACCTCACCCCATTCAATTGGAGAACGGTCATCTGACGGCTGGTCATATAAAAACCTCAGTTTTTCCCGGATTCTTTTACACATAGAGGAGGCTTTTAAAGTATTACGGTAAGTCACCCGGCTGGAGTTAAACCTTTCAAGTTCTTTCTTTAATAACTTGAGTTGATTTTTGAAATATTCAAAGGCTGCCCGGTTGGAACGCAGTCGATCCTGGTACTCGGGCAGACCAAGAATGAAAACAGGCTTTGAAAAAGCATCCTCAAGATTTCCCTTTAGGGCATTCTTGTCGCCATAATTCGAAGCAACACATATTGCATCAATGCTCTGGCAAAAATTTGTCTTTGAAGGTGAACGTAAACTATAAGGCAAGCATGCATGTAATACACCGGCAGGGCCACCCTCTGGTGATGCCGGAGAATTGGAGCCGGGAAGAAACCTTAAAGGCAGCATCCCGGCAGCCAGAAAAAGCTCCTCAGGAATATACGGGCAGCTGTATGCAACAACCCTGGTGCCCTTTTTCCTGGCTGTTTCAATCTTTTGTCGTTCCTGCTCGAGCCTTGGCTCGAGTTTTTCTAAAAAGTCATTCTTGATCTGATTCATATTTAAAACTCTGGCAACTATGCCAGGAATTACTCTGACTGGCTGGGGCTTGCTTTGCACGGCAGTGCGGCTACCAGTCTAACCCACAGACCTTAGCAACAACTCCAGCCATTGAATGGTAACTATATTGAAATAAACTATTCCCAGGTAAAAACCCAGAAGGAAAAGCAGGGCTGACCCCTTACCCTCGGCCGCCATAACATGCTGACGGAAAGGGCAGCCTTCGGCAAAAACAGAGAAAAAGCCCATGCCAACGGAGCCTAGAATGCCCACGATTAAAAGCCCGGTCGAATCAAAATTAAAACCTATGGGGAAACCGGGAATATCCCCGCCGATTAACCAGAATGCGGTGTAACCGATAGCGCCGCCGGCTATTATACCGATCAACCCTTTGAAACGGTAGGAATCCTTAAGCATTATGAAATCTCGGATACCGCTTATGGTGCAGAATTTGGAGCGCTGGCCAAGATAGCCAATTAGAACGCCGACGGCAAGTGTAGCCAGGGCTGCTGTCATTTAGGCACCCCTTTCCGGGCCCTTATGCGAACAAGCAGTATAGCAAGCAGAACCCCGGCAGCAATGGAGAGAAGGGCTATTACCGCCATACCGCTACCATAACCCACCAGAAGACCTGTCCTGATGGGGCATGAACCCCACAGGAGGCCGAGGTTGGCAATTAAAAACCCGAATATAACCGCCAGAAATTTTTTCCTGACCGGGCCGGGCTGGAGCTTCAACTGGCCATTGCGGCTGGCTGCTGCAGCCGAGCCTATTAAAACTCCCACTACCGTAAGAGCAGGGTAGACCAGAAAAGCCTCACGTACCGGCCACTCGGTGCCGGCAAGACGGTTGGTTATCCAGGCAAACAGGTCGTTGGGATGTCCAATGAAGCTGATTCCATAAGCCTCCGGCGGCTGGACCTGAAAGTAGGCCTGGATGACAGCCGCGGAAAGCCCCATTATTATGCCTATCATGAACACTCTATAAGTGTTTAATTTCAATTTCATATTTTACTACCTCAATCTCAACCATTCGGGGAACGGCACACTGGCATCTCCACCGTGAAAGGGACAGTTGTAATTTGAAGCTATATTGGCTTCAATCTGGTGTTCGCGCCCGCCGAAAAACTCCAGTGTTACCCCTTCAAAAAGCATTCGCTTTTCGATAACTTCAGTAGCACCTCCGGGCAATTCTACAAAAACAGGGTTCGATGCCAGAGTCGCCCCGGCAACATCCACATAGAGCTCATCATCGTCTATTTCCACCATTATTTGATAAGAATCATCCGGGTCGTGAAAGGTTACCATTATTATCCCGTAAGAGTCGCTCTGGGTGCGGTTTTCAAGTGTCAGCTTTACATCATAGGTAAACCTCTCATAATCCCAGCCGCAATCCATACCCAGCTCATGGTGGTTGATAAGTTCGGCTTCGATCCCCTTTATATCAATTCCGGTTACCCCGGGAATTGTACCCGTACCTTCGCACGCAGGACAGGGAACTTTAACAAAAGTGGCACCGGTAACGAGGACTAAACCCAGGATAAAACAGGTGTAGGTATTAAACAGTTTCTTTTTCATCTTCTTTCCACACTCCTTCCAGATAACGGCGAGAGGTCTTAATACCATTATATAATATTATATAATCAGAATCGACCTCTCGCCATCACCGGGGCTATAGAGCTTTAATAAAAATCAAAGCTTAAGCAAGTATAGCCCTTTTAACCATGACTTTCGTCAGTTGTACCTTGTAACCATTGTGCGGCAATGGGTTTGCCCCCTGGACCGCAGCTTCGCCGGCAGCCTGTGCATTGGCTTCATTGATAGAATTGCCTATCAATGCATCTTCAGCGCCGGTAGCACGGCGCGGCCTTGGCATCACCCCACCGAGTACAATTTTTGCATCGGTCACACTGCCGCCATCAACGGTTATGGCAGTTGCAACACTAACCTCGGGAAAGTCAATTGCTTTCCTCCAGGCCCATTTGAGGTAAACCTGCTGGGTCCCGGATGCAGGTTCGGGTATCTGAATTTCGGTGACAACCTCATTGTCATCGAGGGCATTGCCGATTTCTTCAAAGAAGTCTTCAGCGGCAATCTCCCTCTGA
>PUOQ01000105.1 GCA_003552785.1 Dehalococcoidia bacterium | reverse complement strand
CAAAAAAGAAGGAAGAGACAAATGAAGAAAAGTCCAGGCGCAAAGGTGTTTGCGGTGCAACAGCAGAAACAATATCAGCACGTAACTTTGCCAGAATGATCGCAGCTGGCTCTGCAGCACACAGCGACCATGCCCGAAAAGTGGTTGATACATTTATTTTGATGGCTCAGGGTAAAGCCAGTGATTTCAGTATAAAAGATGAGCAGAAACTGCTCCAGGTGGCGCTTTCTTTTGGAGTCAATATAAAAGACCGCTCCAATGAGGATATAGCTGAAGAGATAGGTCAGCTTGCATTCAGGGAGTTCGGGCGCCAGGAAGGCGAAATTAAGCCAGTAGAATTAGCTCCGCTAAAGCGCCAGGAATTATGGAAAAAGCTGGGCGTGACGCCCCGTGGAATCGACCGGGAAGTGGTAGAAATGATGCATCGAACCCATATGGGGGTTGACCAGGATTATGAAAGCATATTGAAGCAGGCAATGCGCACAGCTCTCGCGGATGGGTGGGGCGGCAGCATGCTGGCTACCGAATTGCAGGATGTGATGTTTGGCACCCCTTCTCCGTTATTAAGTCAGATTAATCTTGGCGTATTAAAAGAAGAGGAAGTAAACATCATTATACACGGTCATGAACCGCAATTGGCCGAAATGCTTGCTGTAGTCACGCAAGACCCGAAACTTATTGAATATGCCAGCAAAAAAGGTGCTAAAGGTATTAATCTTGCAGGAATGTGTTGTACTGCCAATGAAATATTAATGAGGCATGGAGTGCCTATAGCCGGAAATTTTTTGCAGCAGGAGCTTGCCATTGTTACCGGGGCTCTGGAAGCTATTGTGGTGGATGTGCAATGTATAATGCAAGGACTGGCCGATGTTGCTCAGTGTTATCATACCCGGGTTATAACTACTGACCCAAGAGCCAAAATGACCGGCGCTGAACATATCGAGTTCGATGAACACAGGGCTTATCAAACAGCAGAAAAAATTGTACGACGCGCAATTGACAATTACCCAAACCGAGGTAAAAATGTAAACATACCTGAGGAGCGAACAGACCTTGTTGCCGGCTTCAGCCACGAAAGTATTAATTATCTTTTAGGTGGTTTGTTCAGGGCTTCTTACCGTCCTTTGAATGAAAATATTATAAACGGCAGGATAAGGGGAGTCGCCGGTGTTGTTGGCTGTAACAATGCACGGACAATACATGATAGTGCCCACGTAAATCTTACCAAAGAACTAGTTAAGAACGATGTATTGGTACTGCAGACTGGTTGCGCAGCCATGGCATGCGCAAAGGCAGGGCTTATGCTTCCTGAAGCCGCAAGGGAATTTGCCGGTGAAGGCCTCGCATCTGTATGCGAAGCTGTCGGCATACCTCCAGTGATTCATATGGGAAGCTGTGTGGATAATTCACGTATATTGATAGCTGCTACTGCTATGGTAAAAGATGGTGGATTGGGAGACGATATTAGTGATTTACCTGTAGCTGGAGCGGCACCAGAATGGATGAGTGAAAAGGCTCTTTCAATCGGTGAGTATTTTGTGGGGTCCGGTGTGTTCACTGTTTTTGGTACTACCTGGCCAACTACCGGTTCGGCGCAACTTACCGACTTTTTGTTTAGAGACTATGAAAAACTATATGGAGGGATGTGGGCCTTTGAGCCTGATCCAAAAAACATGGCAAAACTAATGATTGGCCATATCGATAAAAAGAGAAAAGCCCTGGGAATAGACAAGGCCCACGAACGAGTATTATACGATATGGATATGAGAAGAGAACTGGATGCAGTATAAGATTAAGCAGGCGGGGTAGAATTATGTCAAAAATAATTGCATCAGCAGCTATTAGAGGTGCTCACAAAATTGTCACGCAAACGCGTGAAAAATGGCAAATGGCGATGGATCGATGGGGAGCCGGTGAGCCTGTAGGTTTTCCCAATACTGCTTATTACCTTCCAATAATTTATGGTATCTTGGGCTATAAAGTAGAAAAGCTGGGAGATATGGAGTGGGTAGTTAAGCGGTGTGAAAGCCTGTTACCTCCGCCGGTAAAGGAAACGCATCCATTGCCTTATCTTGCTCCTGCACTGGATTCGGGTATGGCAACGCTCTTTGCAGAAGAACTCGTTGAAGCTATACGCTACCTTGAATATCCGGACTTTTATACCAGAGGCGAAAACATAAAAGGGGATAATATCTGGTTGGGTGCGGCTGATGATGTTATCCTGCGGAAAAGAGGCATTGAGTTTGTTGATGGAACCGCACCCGGCTTTGCTGCAATTTTGGGGGCAGCGCCGGATAATGAAACAGCGGTTAAAATTGCCCAGGAGCTTCAAGAGAAGAACCTGTATGTGTTTATGTGTGGCGGCGATGGCAAAAGGCGTTTTTCAGAGCAACTGGTAGAATCTGGAGTTCAAATCGGCTGGCCTACACGTCTCGTCTCTTTCGGGCCTGATACTTCTTCGACAGTTTTTGCTATGGGTTTTGCAACAAGGGCAGCCATGTCTTTTGGGGGTATTGAACCGGGAGATTATCGCAAAATACTTATTTATAATAAAGACAGGATTTTTGCTTTTGCACTGCCGTTGGGTTTTGTAACTGAAGACTGGTATGCTAATGCTGCCGGAGCCATTAACTATGGTTTTCCAGTGATTGCAGACACTCCGATACCTGAAGTACTGCCTTATGGGGTATGTACCTACGAACATGTAGTTTCAAATATTCCACATGACAAAATAGTATCAAAGGCTATCGAAGTAAGGGGCCTTAAAGTAGCTGTTACACAAGTCCCTGTACCCTTATCTTATGGACCGGCTTTTGAAGGAGAACGTGTCAGAGGTGATGACGTATACCTTGAGTGCGGTGGCGGCCGCACTACTATGGTTGAGTGGGTTACGTCAAGGGACATGAAAGAGGTTGAAGACGGTAAGGTGGAAGTTGTGGGCCCCGATATTTCTGACATTCAACCGGGCACTCGTTTGCCCATGGCGATTTTTATTGAAGTCGCCGGCCGCAAAATGCAAGCGGACTACGAGCCCATTCTTGAGCGCCAAATCCATCATTTAATTAATTACGCACAGGGTTTAATGCATATAGGCCAGCGTGATATTGCATGGCTCAGAGTTGCAAGAAAGGCGGTGGAAAATGGCTTCAAGCTTGAGCATATTGGCAAAATGCTGCATGCAAAACTTCATCAGGACTTTGGTCGTATATTTGACAAGCTGCAAGTAACAATTTATACAAGTGAAGAGGAAGTGCAAAGTATTGTTAAACAAGCCAAGGAAGTTTATGAAAAACGCGATAAAAGAATTGAAGGTATGACAGATGAGGCAACCGAAACTTTCTATTCATGTACTTTGTGCCAGTCCTTTGCACCCAGTCATGTTTGTGTAATAAGCCCGGAACGCACCGGTCTTTGTGGTTCTTACAACTGGATGGATTGTAAAGCGGCTTATGAGATCAATCCAACCGGGCCCAATCAACCGGTGCCAAAGGGTGAAACAATCGATGCCAGGGTTGGCCAGTGGAAAGGTGTAAACGATTTTGTTAAACAGGCCAGCAGAGGTAAAATAGACCATTACAATCTATACAGCATTCTTTATGACCCGATGACTTCTTGCGGTTGTATGGAATGTATAGCCGCGATATTACCGCTTTGTAACGGCATTATGACGGTAAACCGGGAACATACAGGAATGACTCCCAGCGGAATGAAATTTACTACACTGGCTGGAACTATTGGAGGCGGTATAAGCACCCCGGGTTTTGTTGGGCACGGTAAATATAATATTACCCAGAGAAAGTTTTTGAGTGCTGAAGAAGGCATCAAAAGGCTTGTCTGGATGCCTGTGTCTCTTAAAGAAGAAATAAAAGAGCGTTTTGAAAAGAGGGCAGATGAAATGGGCATGCCGGACCTTTTGGAAAAAATCGCAGATGAAACAGTTGGTACTACGGAGGAGGAAATTCTACCTTTCCTCGAAGAAAAAGGGCATCCGGCACTCAGCCTGGATCCACTAATGTAAAGAAAAGGAGATTAATCCATGGCACTTAGCGGCATTGAAATATTCAAGCTTCTTCCAAAAACAAATTGCGGTGATTGTGGCGTGCCGACCTGTCTTGCCTTTGCCATGAGTCTTGCAGCTGGCAAGTCAGAATTGTCGAAATGCCCTCACATTACTGATGAAGTTAAAAGCAAACTTGAAGAGGCTTCTGCACCGCCCATAAGAACAGTAACCATTGGCCGTGGCAACAGTGCAGTCAAAATCGGTGGAGAGACGGTGTTGTTTCGTCATGAAAAGAGGTTTGAAAACCCACCGGGTATTGCTGTTATGGTTGCCGATACCATGAGTGACAGCGAGATTTCCGGGCGGTTAGACCGGTTTAAGAACCTTCGTTATGAACGGGTTGGTGAAACCCTGAAAGCTGAATTGATAGCTGTTAAAAACTCATCGGGTGATAAGGTTAAATTTGCCAATCTGGTTAAACATATAAAAGACGGAAGCGATGCTGCCCTGGTACTTGTTAGCTTTGATTCAGAGGCAATGGAAGAAGCTCTCAAGGTTGCTGGTGAAGACAAGCCACTTATATATGCAGCTAATCAGGAAAATCTTGACAAAATGGTAGAACTGTCTTCGAGCTATCAATGCCCCCTGGCGGTAAAAGGAGAAAACCTTGAAGACGTCAAACAGCTTGCTGAAAAAATTACAGATGCCGGAATTAAAGACCTCGTTGTTGACTCTGGAACCCGATCGCTGAGACAGGCCTTTGAAGACCACGTCTCGATACGCCGCTTTGCACTTTTAAAGAAAATGCGCTCACTGGGCTTCCCAACCATTACTTTCCCTGCAGAAATGTCGGACAATCCTATGAAAGAAGCTTTAATTGCATCTATCTTCGTTGCAAAATATGGTGGATTAATCATTATTTCCGACTTACAGGGCGAAACCCTTTTTCCGTTACTGGTTGCCAGGATGAATATATTTACTGACCCCCAAAGGCCTCTGGCTACTACTGAAGGTATTTACGAGATTAATGGCCCGGATGAACATTCACCGGTTTTATTGACAAGTAATTTTTCTCTAACCTATTTTATAGTGTCCGGAGAAATAGAGAACAGCCGTGTACCGGCATACTTAATGGTAAAAGACACGGAAGGTTTAAGCATAATGACAGCCTGGGCTGCCGGTAAATTTAGTGCCGACAATATCGCTCAATTTGTTAAGAAATCAAATATAGCTGAAAAAATTAATCACAAAAAAATGATTATACCTGGCTATATAGCAGCTGAAAGCGGCGGACTTGAAGAAGAACTGGAAGGTTGGGAAATACACATTGGCCCCAGAGAAGCGGCTCACTTGCCAGCATTCCTTAAAAACTGGAAATAGAGGAGAACCCTATGATACTTGTCAGTGAAAATATTAACGTCATATCCAAAACTATGGGCAAAGCTTTTAAAGAGCGTAATGTTGAACCAGTTGCCGATCTTGCCAGGAGGCTTACTGATTCGGGGACCGATATGCTTGATATCAATATTGGCCCGGCGCGCAAAGATGGGACCGAGCTTATGCCATGGTTGGTTAATACGGTTCAAGGGGTTAGTCCTTTACACCTTTCCCTAGATACTACCAATGCTGATGCAATGCAAGCGGGTCTTGAAGTGGCAAGAAAACCGGCGTTGATTAATTCTGTATCACTTCAACCGGAAAGGCTTGAAAGACTGCTTCCCATGGTTAACAGGTACGAGGCTAATATGATAGGTTTGCTCTGGGGGGTTGAAGGAATGCCGCGTGATGCCAATGAGAGGTGCATGCTGGCTGTAGATATGGTTTACAAAGCTGGCGAAGCTGGCATAACTCCTGACCGGATCTGGATTGATCCAATTTCAACCCCTGTAACTGTTGATATTGTGCAGGTGCAGGCCTGCCTTGAGTTTATGAGCATGCTTGGTGAAATAGCGCCTGAAGCCAGGTCCATTGTCGGCCTTTCCAACATTTCAAATGGCGTTCCAGCACATCTCAGGGGTTATTTTAACCGTACGTCATTAATAACCTTTATGAAATATGGTTTACATGCAGCCATTTGTGATACTTTTGATGAAGAACTGGTAAAAATAGCCCGGGGCCAGATGCCTGAGCTGGTAAATCTTGTACACCGCATGATGGATGGTGAAGACCCTGATCCTTCTAAATTGAATCAAAAGGAGATGGAATATTATAAAACATACCGGGTTATCAGCGGTAAAGTCCTTTATTCAGATTCATGGCTGGAGATCTAGAAACCATGTTGAATTAAAATAGATTAATGTTACCAGAACAAAGAAACTTTGAAGAAGCTTTTAAGCTTTCCCTGGCCATCGCGTTGGAAAAACTTAAAGATGTCTCATGTATTAAGACTCTGGCTGAAAATGCCGGTGGAAAAATCAAGCCAGATGAAGAGAAAGTAATACAATTAGGCTATTTAAACAAGTTTGTTGAAGTCAGCTGGCCTGATATTTCTGTTTATCCTGAATTGCCGCCCAGAGAAAAACTGCTTATTTTGCACTATTTAGTACAATGCACTTATCTAAGTTCCAGGGATTTAACAACTGGCAAGCTAATTAGCTATCAGGAATTACCGGCCGGGCTTATTTACTTTCCGGTATTTATGAAGCGCGCTATAACTCCTCTTGAAAAATACTTTTCTAAAAAGGCTGGTACCTTGACAAAGGCCGGAGAGATACTTGGCGGCATAAGAGCAAGCTATGGTGATGAGTCAATTACGATTAAGGCTTTGCCCAGGGTGCCCGTTAGCTTTATATTGTGGTTTGGCGATGAGGAGTTTGAACCCGCTGGCAATATTCTTTTTGACGCGAGTATAATAAAATACCTGCCCGAAGAAGATGTTACTATACTAAGCGAAGTTTTAACATGGACTCTGGTGAAAATTGTTATGTAATGTATTCCAGTAATTGTATTTTTTAGAATTATTTTTACACACTACCGAAATACACGGCTTGAAGGGGGATAATAGCCACTTGCCAGAACGCCAGGTCCGATTATTGTATCGTTGCATATAACTGTACCGGCATTGATACTGGCATTAATGCCGGTTTTTACGTTGTCACCAATAATGGAACCCAATTTACGCCGTTTGGTATCTTTACCATTAACTTCAATGTTTTGTTGATCAAAGCGCAGGTTGGCAATTTGTGTGCCGGCACCGAAGTTGCACTCCTCTCCTATAACACTATCCCCTATATAGGTAAAATGTGGAATCCTGCTATTGTCCATAATAATAGAGTTTTTTATTTCCACGCATGTGCCGATGTGACAGCCATTACCGATCGAAGTAAATGGTCGTATGTAACTAGAGGGGCCGATATCACAGTTCTCTCCTATTACGGCAGGGCCCACAATATAACTGCCGGAGCGAATTATGGTGCCAGCACCAACAGCCACATCGCCTTTTAGAATGGCATTGTTTTCGATAATGCCCTGTATTTCATATTCAAGGTTCTCCAGCATTCGTCCATCAGGATTCAGCAAGTCCCAGGGATAAGTGTAGGTAAGCCAGGAGGATATTTCATTCCAGCCAAAATCAAAACCATTGTCGATAAGCTTTTGTATTGCATCGGGTAATTCATATTCACCCCGGATTGATGGTGGTAACATGTTGATAGCTTTAAATATGTCTGATGTGAAACTATATAAACCCGCGTTGGCAAGGTTCGTTGGAGGAGAGTCTGTTTTCTCATGGATGCGGGTTATACTTCTACCGTTAGTTTCAATTACACCCAGGCCGAGGGAATCACTGACTTTGGCTACGCCCATTTTTGCATCAGGTTTATCTAAGAATTCCTTCAAATCCTGGGGCGTAAAAATTGAATCTCCGTTTACAACTAAAAATCTATCCCCGACCATATCTTTAAGCCGCTCTACTGCATCTGCGGTGCCAACAGCTTCCGGCTGGTGGCAATAATCTATATGAACTCCCCATGGTAAACCGTCATAAAAATAGTGTTTTACCCGTTCGCTTCGATAACCAACTACAAATATAAATTCTTTGCAGTCTGCTTTGATCAAATTGACCAGCAAATGCTCAATAATTGGCTTTCCTGCAACCGGCAACATGACCTTTGGCCGGTTGTTGGTAAGTGGCCTCATGCGGGAGCCTTCACCAGCAGCCAGTATTACAGCTTTCATGAATTTACACCACTTTCATTAAGAGCATTATTGATTATGTCAACCGATTCATTATATAAAGCTCTGGCATTTTCCTTTGTTTTTGCTTCAGCCGTGATACGTATTTTAGGCTCGGTTCCGGATGCACGCACAAGCAATCGGGCGTCCTTAAAAAACATTTTAATGCCATCGATATCAATAAAACTTTCAGCTTCCATATTCATTAACTGTGCTTTAATCGGGTTAAATTCCCTTCCTTTACTGTCTACAGAGCCACGAATAATTGGATACCTGGGAAAGCTGTCAACTGCATGGGAAATATTTTGCTTGCTTGCAAGCGATGCCATTTGAGCAGCTGCAAAGATTCCATCAGGGCAATAAGAAACATGTGGAAAAATCCAGGAACCTGAAGGCTCCCCCCCAAAGTCGCCCCATGACTTTAGAGCTAAAGAAACATGATTATCACCGATCGGGGTGCGTTTTATGGAAAAACTTTTTTCCTCTTCAATCAACATAGATGCATCAAGTGTGGTAACAACACTTTGTGCATTAATGCTGCGGGCCAGCATCACCATTAATATATCACCATCGATATATCTACCCTTGTCATCAACTGCCACTAAACGGTCAGCATCGCCATCGTGAGCCAGTCCAAGGTCCGCTTTGTGCTGCAGAACTTTCTTTATTAGTTCCCCAAGATTGGCTTCGACAGGCTCCGGGGGGCGTGGAAAAACTCCCCGGGGTTCACAGTTTAACTCAATAACGTCACACCCCAACATTCTTAATAGAACGGGTGTTTCAACTGAGCCTGCACCACCTCCACAGTCAAGCACAATTTTTACATCATACTTTTCAGGAAAGTTTTTCAGGATATGATTTACATGTTGCTCGATGGCCTGAGGGTATGGTTCAGGACTGCTAATTTCTTGCCACGGCGCCGAACTTAACTTGTTATTTAAAATCTTTTCTTCAATTTCCTTTTGCTGTGAATAATCAAAGGCAAAGCCATCTGGGTTAAACAGTTTAAATCCATTGTAATCAGCTGGATTATGGGAAGCAGTGACCATTACTCCCGCGTCGAAATACCTGGCTGCGTAGGCCAGAGCCGGAGATGTGATAATTCCCGCATCATGTACACAAGCACCTGCTCCGCAAAGGCCGGCGATTAAAGCATTTTTTAAAGATGGAGACGAGGTTCGGCTATCGCAACCTGTAATAATCCTTTTGTACCTGCGACCTGTAACCAGGCCTACTTTAAGCCCAAGCTGCAACAGGTATTCATTTGCCTTTAAACGAATGCCGGATGTTCCAAAGAGTTTCATGGTTGGATTTTAGCTACAGGGTGTTTTAGTTGTCAATTAATTCTTATATTTTGACATCTATAACATGTTCTTGGTAAACTCTATCAATAGTTTATTTGTGGCCCCGTGGTGTAGCGGCCTAACATGCCACCCTGTCACGGTGGAGATCAGGGGTTCGAATCCCCTCGGGGTCGCCATTTACTCAT
>PUOQ01000112.1 GCA_003552785.1 Dehalococcoidia bacterium | reverse complement strand
GGGCTCACCGGTAGTACCGGAGGTAAAATACAGCCCGCAAACATCCTCCGGATCTAACTTGACTTCTATATTTTTGCCCGCAGCTGAGTTAATCAAATCTTCCAGACCTTCATAACCCGCCAAAGTTCCTGAACCTGTATAAACAAATTTTTGGGTATATTCGAGGTCTTTACGCACATTTTCAACACGCTCAATAAAATCTTCCCCGAAAAACATAAGCCGGGCTTCGGAAATATCAGCGCAGTATTTTATATCGCGGGCATTAAACCTGAAATTTAACGGCACTGCCCAGGCGCCGGTTTTCAGAATGGCAAAATAACACACCAGCCAGTCGATAGAGTTCATCATTAGAAGAATTACTTTATCCCCTTTGCCGATACCCCTTTGCCTTAACCCGGCAGCCACGCAATCAATTCTTTCATCAAACTGTTTCCAGTTAACAGTTTTTCTGATGTTAAGTGAAGGTTTTACTTCAACAAGAGCAGTGTCAAGGGGGTAACTAAACGCGTTTTTGCTGATTAAATCTATTACAGTCGTCATATAGCCTGTTCCAGTTAAATTTTTAAATTCTAATGAAGAAGGTCAGGTAAAAAGGTAGCAATTTGCGGGAATGCAAGAAGTATCGCTATGGCAATAATGATTGCCCCGAGGAATGGAAATATACCCCTAAATATTGTCTCAAGTGGCACGTCTTTGGTTATGCTTTTAATTACATACACGTTTATGCCAACCGGTGGTGTGATAACCCCCATCTCGGTTACCAGGACAATTATTACCCCGAACCATATTGGGTCAAAACCAAGAGACATGACCAGCGGGTATATAATGGGAATAGTAAGCGTAATCATGGCAAGAGCATCCATGAAAAAACCGCCGATAAGGTAAATCAACACAATTACTGCCATAACTGCGGCCGGATGCAAATCCAGGCCTCCAACCCAGTCTGCAAGACCGGCCGGTATCTGAGTTACCGCCATAAAATGCCCGAATATAACCGCGCCAGTTATTATCACAATAACTTCACAGGTAATTTTTAAAGCATCTTTAACAGCAAACATGAAATTGGGCCAGTTCATCTGCCGCCTGATAAGACCCAAAACGAGGACACCGGCAGCACCTACAGCACCGGCCTGCATGGGGCTGAACCAGCCAAGAAACAAGCCTCCTATAACCAGGGCAAATAATACGAGCGTTTCAGCTGTGCCACCGAGCCCTTTTACTTTTTGCTTCATGGTTGTTGCCGGACCTGACGGTGCCAGGGCAGGATTGCGCAAACAAAGCAGGTAAACGACTACGATAAAAAGGCTGGCAAGTATAATGCCGGGCAATATGCCCGCAAGAAAAAGCCTGCCAATGGACTGCTCGGTCATAATGCCGTAAACCATGAAAATAGTGCTGGGTGGTATTAAAATCCCAAGACTTCCGGCAGCGGCCACACTGCCTGTGGCCAGAGAATCGTCATAACCAAAGCGCTTCATTTCGGGTAAAGCCACCCGGCCCATAGCAGCTGCGGTGGCATTGGTTGACCCACATATGGCGGCAAACCCGGCACAAGCAGCAATGGTTGCCACCACCAGACCGCCTCTCATCTGGCCAAATATTTTATGGCTTGAATCGTAGAGCTTGCGGCTCATTCCGGTAGCAAAAGCCAGCGAACCCATAAATATAAACATTGGTATTACGGTAAGAGAATGGCTGGAAAAGGTAGCAAATACGTCGCGAGCCAGCATACTCAAGCCGGCTTCGGGTGAAACCAGTATACAAAAACCGGCTGTGCCGACTGCAGCCATGGCAAATCCAACCGGTGTTCCCAGTAAAAAAAGAGTTAACAGCACTACAATGCCGATAATGCCTGTCTCGACCGGGCTCACCTGTTCACCAGCTTTCTTGTATGGTTAATAAGCTCTATAATCAACTGTAAACAAACCGGAATAGAGCACAGTGCTATAAAATATACAAAAGGGTAAAATGGTATTCCCAGGGTCATCGACACTTCGCCAGACCGGTATAAAATCCCGCCAAATACATAACTCCTCCATGCAATTAAGGCAAAAAGTACGATGCCAACAAGGTTGACGAAGATACCTACTACAGCCCGCAGCCTTTCAGGCATTCTTAAAACGAAAAACTCTACCTGGATGTGACCTTTTAACTGCTGCGTATAAGCCAGCGCGAAAGCCACTACTATTACATTAAAAAACCGGACCATTTCTGTAGAACCAGGAACGGGATACCTGAAAAATTTTACAGATATAACATTAACTACGGTTAAGAGCAACATGGCAACAAGCCCGGCACCCGCAAACCAGTTAAAGCTGCGATTTACCAGCCCGGCGATTTTTTCGAAGCGCTGCATCTGAAATGCTCAATTGACGGCCGCCTTTTAAGGCGGCCGCTTTTCTTTTACTTTCCTTCTTTTGTTATGATTTCTTTATATACGTTTAGTTGGTTATGTAATCACCGAGATTTTGTTCAACCCAGGCTACACTGTCTTCAAGGCCTGGAGTCCTCTCGGACCAGTAGTCAACTCTTTCATTGAGGTAATCTTCATATTCTGCAGCATCATGGCCCCTGGCAGTTTTATCTGCAATATATTTCTCAATTAGCGGGTCTACCGCTGTTTCTACCCATAATTGTGATTCCTCTTCGGAAAGATCAATTACTTCCCTTCCCTGACCAAGGCTTAAGAAGTAATCAATACCGGCTTTATCATAATAATCCCAAACCATGCCGTGCTTTTCTATCCATTCCGAACTAACATCGATAAAAACCTGTTGTATGTCTTCAGGCAACTGGTTCCACTTGTTTTCATTCATTACCACATACATCATGGTGGTGTTGCCCACCTCGGTACAATTGGTAACATATTGAACTACTTCTGCCTGGTTCCATCCTCTTAAAACCTCTCTGGGTGTAAAGCTGCCATCCACAACACCCCGGGCCATAAGTTCATATGCTTCCCCCTGACCGGCGCCGTAACCCTGGGCGCCAAGCTCGCTGACAACATTGGAGCCGACACCGGTAGCCCTTAAGACAAGACCGCTCAAATCATCAAGTGTACTCACCTTCTTGTCTTTTGTGATAATTACCCCTGGTCCATGGGCGTGGAAATACATGGGCTGCACACTGTTTATTTCTTCAGGCTGAAAATGATTGTAGTAGTCATTGGCGGCCATTGTGGCCACCCAGCCATTGGGGTACCCGTGAGGAAGATCGACAAGCTCTGCAACCGGGAACCGGCCCATGTTATAAGCAAATACAGACATGCCAATATCAGATATGCCCTGTTCGACCCCGTCAAAAATACCATCTGCCGGAGTCAGAGTGCCGCCCGGATAATAAGCTATTTTTACCCGGCCATCAGTACGCTCTTCAATTTCTTCTATCCATTTTTCAGCCAGCACTGAATTCAAATGAGTGGAGGGGAAAAAATTACTGTAAGAGAGCCTGATTACATCTGTATCATCCCCGGTGCAGCCACCGCTCAGGAACTGCCCGGTTATTCCAAGTACCAGCATTAACGTGAAAAGTCTTTTTTTCATCGCTTTCTCCTCGCCCAACGGGCTTCTTCACCCGGCTTTTTCCTTTGGCTGGTTATCAAACCAGCTCAAACGTATTGGGGGTAAAGTACTGTTGCGTAATTTAGCACAGGTAATTAAAGAACGTCAATCGAACAGCCAGCCTGTACCAAGCAATCCATAGAGCACCTGTTAGATTACAAAGCAGTTGAAAAATTAACCCGCTTTGAAAACCTGAGCCCTTGTATGTTATACCTTTAAACGGGATGTTTGATTCCTGATTATATGTTTCAATAACCTTTATCTGTTATTATTAAACAAAAGACTCAAGGGTGGATGATTGTAAATGATAGTAGACATGAAAAGAGGCGCTTCAAAGGCTGAAGTTGATGAAGTTGTAAAAAGGGCTGAGTCGCTCGGACTTGATGTACAGCTAAACCTGGGCACCGATAAAACAGTAGTGGCCATACTTGGAAGCAATACCGGCCAGCTTTCAACGGACATATTTGCCGTTCTTCCCGGGGTTGAAAGCGTTACCCGCATAATGAAGCCTTACAAGCTTGCTTCAAGAGAGTTTAAAAACAAAGACAGCATCGTTTCTGTTAATGGAGTGGAGATAGGTGGCAATCGCATAGTAGTAATGGCCGGCCCATGCGCTGTAGAAAGCGAAGAGCAACTTAGGGAAATTGCCAGAGTAGTCAAGGATAGCGGTGCCAGTATTTTACGTGGTGGTGCATTTAAACCTCGCACCTCACCTTTCAGTTTCCAGGGCCTTAAAACGGCAGGGCTGGAGCTTCTATCAAGCGCCAGCAAACAGTTCGATTTGCCCGTCATAACCGAAGTAGTCGACCCTGGAGATGTGGACCTGGTTTCAAAACATTCAGACATCCTGCAGGTAGGATCACGAAACATGCAGAACTACTCGCTTTTGACCAACATCGGAAAAACCAGGTGTCCGGTTGTATTAAAACGCGGTTTTTCATGCACCGTTACCGAATGGTTAACCGCTGCTGATTATTTGCTGGCAGAAGGAAACAGCCAGGTTATTCTGTGCGAACGGGGCATCAGAACATTTGAGGACAGTACTCGTTTCTCGCTGGATCTTTCTTCAATTCCGGTAATTAAAAAATACTCTCATCTTCCCATAATAGTTGACCCCAGCCACACAGCAGGACATTACTCACTGGTGCCTGCACTGGCTAAAGGAGCGATCGCTGCCGGAGCCGACGGACTGCTGATAGAAGTTCACCCAAATCCAAAAGAAGCCCTGGTAGACGGCCTCCAGTCGTTAACGCCGTCTGACTTTTCCAGGTTGATGAAAGAGCTAAGCCTGATAGCCAGATCCGTCGGTAGAGATATTTAACAGCACGTCAGTTCAAGCAAGATTGCCATGGAGGAAGCCTGCTATCTTTTGCCTTAAAGCTTCGGTTTCCCAGGTATAATGATGACCGGGGGCGCCAATATAAAACAAAGCCTCGCCCATGCACTCCTGCTCAATACCCATTATTTCTTCAAAATTTGCCCTTATTATGGTAAAAAAGTCGCCTTTGCTTAGAGAGTCCTGTCGTTCTCCATTGTGCCTGGTAACCAGAGAGCGTTCAAAAGGCTCGCTTCTTTGCACCATCATCGGTCCGGTTTGAATCCCTATAACCTGCCGGTTTTCTTTAAGTTTTTGCATTGCATCTTCTACAATGCCTGAACCATTACTTTCCCCGGCAAGTATTACTCTCATATCTGTGAGGTGCTTCGTGAGAAAATCAACCCTCAATGCCAGTTCATCTGACTTTAACGGATTCAACCCCCAAAATGCCGCCACTTCATCAACAACCCCGCTAATACCGGGTTTTGTACGGTAATAATCCATAATCTTTACATCCCGACCCAGACCGGCAACTTCTTCTGCTATGCCTTCCATCAAAGTGCTCCAGCCCGGTGAGGCTTCAACCGGACTCCACCCAAAGCCCCCTGAATTAAATATTATGATAGTATCAACCTTGACAGAAGCTTTGTAAGCGCCCAAAAGCTGGGCTGTGAGCTCCTCGACAGCCTCTTCGTTTGAACCATATAAACCCTTAGCCCTGTTTTTTGCATCAATTACAACCGGTTCGGCTACACCTTTAAAATCCGTGGCAATAAGATACTCATCCTCCTGTCCTGCCACATATAAACGGGATACTTCCACCGGTGACGAAATCATTAAAACGATTAAAACGCTGAGTATTACAAAGAGGAGGACAATTACGTTTAACTTCCGAATATCTCCGGTCATAACCTGCCCCCGCTGGTACAGCTTAATTTTTAACGGCCTTTATTTCCAGAATTAAGAATTGATGAAGCAACATCACCGGCAATTGGAGCCTTGTAAAGTTCTCCCTGGTAGGCTTTTATCATCAATACAATCCATAGTATTAAAGCAAGGACTCCAATAGCGGCAGTCAAAAACACTCCAAAAACCGGCAACATCCCAAAAAAGCCACTTAAAACCATGAGGACTCCGAAAACAATAATGGACTGCAGGGCATGAAATCTTATAAATCTATTTTTTGGCTCAATAACCAAAAACACGATGCCTGTAATCCACATGCCAAGGTAACAAAGTAAACCGGCTACATTTTCAGGCAGTTGATGCCCTGAAGCCTCTTTTTTTGGCTCTTCCTGCTTTTCTTCAGCCTCAATTTTTGCCTTTTCCTCTTCGTATATTTTCCGTCTTTCCTCTGGTGATAATCCCAACTTAGCCTCCTCTTTTTTCTACTTTTAAATTTTTACTCAGTGTTTTACCCTGCAAAGCATAACCCTTGTTATTTAATTTGCGGCCTCACCCTTTTCTCCATTCTTAAGGCAAGAAACTTCTTTTTTAAGAGCCTCGACCTCTTTTCTTAAAGCCGCTACCTGTGTAAAAGCCGCTATGCCAAATACAAAAGCCACCGGGGCAAGCAATCCAAAAAATTCCATAAACCTTCCCTTTATTTATTTGTTTTCTACTAATATTTTGCCTTTAACTAACGGCTAAAGCAAGTAAAATACCCGGGTTTTCAAACCTCCTGATGCGGTTCAATGTGTATCATAACACGAGAGCGTGGTAGTTTTTTGCTTATTTCTTTTTCCAGCTCTTCACTTACCGCATGTGCCTTTTCCAGGGAGTAACTCCCGGGCAATACAATATTAACATCAATATGGCGTTCGCCCCCGGCTTTTCGAGTCCTTAATTTATAAAAGTCAATAATAACGCCATGGTTTTCAATGCACTGCCTTATAACTTCTTCTTCATGGTCAGGTAAACGCCTGTCCATCAAGCCACCAGCAGATTTTATGATGGTTTTTAACGCAGTCCGCAGTATCACTACTGAAACCACAAGTGCTATAACAGAGTCAAAAATGTAATTACCGGTAACAGCCACAGCAAGCAGACCAATTAAAACTGCTATTGAGCTCATCGAATCGGCCAGTAGATCCCGGCTGGTAGCTTCCAGTGCTATAGATTCACTGGCCCTGGCAACCTTTAAGCCATACCAGGACATGGCAAGATTCAGGACTATGGCAAAAGCTGTGATATATATACCGATAGCCACCATTTCGACTACAGAGCCATGAATGATTCGAATAATGGCTTCATATGCAATAAAAAATGCCGCTCCGAGGATAAAGAGGCCGATTATTGCTCCGGCCATATTTTCGGCTTTGCCATGACCAAAAGCATGCCCTTTATCCGGTGGCTTTGAGGCAATTTTTATACCAACAAGGCCAATTACAGCACCGGAAAGGTCAACCAGTGAGTGTACCGCATCAGCACGCAGGCCAACACTGCCAGTTATAATACCGCCTGCCATCTTTATGATAGCAAGCACTGCGGTAACAATAATGGCCAAAACACTGGCACCTTCTCTGGTTTTAAAAAACCTGGACATCTTTGCCGGTTCTGTTCCCATTAATAAAATAGATCTGGAAGCACGTTATATAATTTTATGAATATGCCCTTTATAATCAGTCACCCCCGAAACGCCGGCTGCGCTCGGCATATGAATTCAATGCTTTTTTTAGTTCTTTTTCATCAAAATCAGGCCAGAGTAATTCACTGAAAAAGTATTCACTGTATGCAGTTTGCCATAGCATAAAATTGGAAAGTCTTAACTCGCCCGCAGTGCGTATCAATAAATCCACATCCGGCAGGCCATCGGTATCCAGGTACTGGCTAACCTTAACCTCGTCTAAATCACCAACAGGAACTTTGTCCTTAATTATCCGTTTCATAGCATCAACAATCTCAGTCCTGCCACTGTAATTAAAAGCAAGGTTCAAAACCATGCCTGTATTTTCACCCGTCATGCCTACCGCCGATTTTATAGCCGCTTTAAGGCCCTGAGGCAGTTCATCAATGCGCCCAATATGCCTCAACCTTACATTATTATCGTGCAGCCAGGGTGCATCCTTTTTAATCCATAATTCAAGAAGCTCAAAAATACTGTTTAACTCTTCTTCTTCTCTTTTCCAATTGTCTGCAGAAAAACCCCAGAGCGTCATATGTGTTATGCCGAGTGGAATGAGCGCCTCCAATACCTGATGCATCCGGTCTGCTCCAGCCTGGTGCCCCATATATCTGGGCAGGCCCTTTTCTTTTGCCCACCGCCTGTTGCCATCCGGAATTATTCCTATGTGCTCCGGTAGCCTGTCGTACATACTCACCCTCCTAAAGCAATGCATTTTGCGCCAAATAACGTAAATACAGGCTCATTTTTCAGGTTATTATAACAGATTGTTTTAATATTAATGCTCTTTTCCTGTTACAAAAAAGACAAAACTTTTCAGGGGTGTTATCATTTAGACAGGACTGGATTGTCAATATGCACCGGTTCAAAACAGATATGAATAAATACATAAAAACAATTTCACTTGCTCTTGTGGCATTTTTTATTGGCATTCAACCTCTGGCAGGTTGCCATTATTACAACCATGAAGATAATGGCCTTTCCGGAGTAATCGATATTACCGGCTCCAATACCGTAACCCCTCTGTCCTCCCTTTTTGCAGAAGAGTTTATGAGCCTTCATCCCCGGGTGAATATCTCAGTCTCCGGTCCGGGTTCGGGCGCTGGAATCGCTTCCATTATCAACGGGACCACAGACATTTGCCAGTCCTCCCGCAGCATCAGGCAGGCTGAATTAGATATGGCAAATGATAGAAGCGTTGATATTTTTGAAACAAAGATTGCCAGCGACGTTATCGCTCTGATAGTGCACCCATCCAACCCCGTATCATCCCTTACAATCGAACAACTTTCCGGTATATATACCGGCGAAATTACGAACTGGAAAGATTTAGGCGGCCATGATGCTGCAATTGTACCCCTGGCCCGTGATACAAACTCCGGTACTCATGTTTACTTTAAAGAATCGGTGGTTCAGATGAAAGGCCTGCCTTCTCATGACACCACCCTTGAATATGGGGGGCGTGTTCAATTTCTGCCTTCTACTTCAATGGGGGTTACCCAGGTATCTCAAAACACCAATGCCATCTTCTACGTTGGCCTGGGGTACCTTGATGATAATACCAAGGCCCTGGGTGTAAAAAAATCTGCCGGTGATACACCAGTTACTCCTTCGCTAAAGACAGCTATTGAGGGCACGTACCAGATTGCGCGGGGGTTATATTATTATACCGACGGCCAGCCGCAGGGCCTTACCCGTGAATTTATAGATTTCGCCTTATCACCTCAAGGTCAAACCCTGGTCGAGGATGCTGGCTTTGTTCCAGTGGAGACACATTAGAAAAGCAGGACAGGAAACTTTAAACAACTATTCTTCACGGTTGAAGAATTAATAACCCCTGGGTGGAGGTAATTCGTAGCCTTCCACTACAATGAAAGTGCAATTATCAATATAAAAGTAACCGGCAACATCGCCTTTCACAGTGCCAATAACATCTACCACAAAATCAGGGCCGATGTGGTCCAGGCCATCTCTATATTCGGGCCGAAAACGAAAACCGCCACTTTGCAGGTACTCCCTGGTAACAACTTCAGCCTCAATTCCGGTAAACAATAATTCCTCACCCCTGTATCTGGATAAAATTTCTTCCGGAGCAGAATGGTACTCATGCTTAAAATCTTGAAATTCCACGTGTTGAGGCGGACTGTCAAAATCGGGCAATGAATATGCAG